>JADFYS010000015.1 GCA_015232955.1 Gammaproteobacteria bacterium | reverse complement strand
ACGCGTCGTTGTGCCTCGGCTTTGGCTTCCTGCGTCGCCCTACCTTCGGCATCCATGCCTTCGTTGCACTGCACCGCCACAAACGCACCCTTCACGGTGTCCAACTGCGGATTTTAGGATAATTAATGCATTTAGTAAACTGTCACCGTAATTCCTAAAAAACTAATTTACGCTCGACATGATAAACTAATCGTGCCGCTACTTAATAAACTAGCTAAGACACAACACGATAAACTAATAGAGACACGGAAATCATGGCAAAGCCCTCAGAAAAACTGGCAAAATCCCTCGAAGCTCTCCATTCAATTCAGGAGCAAGGCATCGTCGCCATACGCTCTCAAGACCTGACGCGCGCCCATCGGGAGCGCTTGCTCCAAAACGGCTTCCTGCAAGAGGTTATCAAGGGCTGGTCTATCCCTGCCCGCCCGGATGAAACCATCGGAGAAAGCACGGCCTGGTACGCTTCATACTGGCAATTCTGTGCAACATATCTGCAACAGCGTTTCGGCATGGACTGGTGCCTGTCACCAGAACAATCGCTGTCTCTTCATGCGGAGAATTGGACGGTACCGGGCCAGTTACTAGTCCGCTCACCCAAAGGACACAATAATGTCACGGGTTTACCACACGACATCTCGCTCCTCGATGTTCAGGGTACGATTCCGGACAAGAAGGAGATCGAAGACAAAAACGGGCTGCGCCTGTATTCGCTCCCGGCGGCCTTGATTGCCTGTGCACCGGGGCATTTCAGGCAGAACGCTACCGATATCCGTGCCGCACTTTCCATGGTGCGTGACGCCTCTGAAGTGCTGGATCAGCTCTTAGAAGGTGGCCACAGTACCATTGCTGGAAGGCTGGCTGGCGCGTTTCGCAATATTGGCCGTGACCGTATCGCAGATAACATTATCGACACTATGCGCGCAGCAGGATATGACATCCGGGAGAGCGATCCGTTTGAGACCCAGATTCCGCTCATCTTGCACGCGCGTTCTGAATCACCATATGTTAATCGCATCCGTCTCATGTGGCAGGAAATGCGAGAGCCGATTATCAGTCGGTTCCCGGCAGCACCTGGCCTGCCAACAGACACCAAGGCCTATCTAAAGCGCGTCGAGGATGTTTATCTCACGGATGCTTATCACTCATTATCGATTGAAGGCTATCGTGTGAGTCCAGAACTGATCGAGCGCGTGCGTAGCGGCTCATGGAACCCGGACGAAGATGAGAATGACCGTGAACATCGTAATGCCTTGGCTGCACGCGGATACTGGCAGGCCTATCAGGCTGTACGAAAAAGCATCGACAAAGCTCTTGGCGGAGACAATCCGGGAACGATCGTTGATGACGATCACCGAACCTGGTATCGGGAGATGTTTGCCCCCGGCGTAACCGCCGGTCTACTCCGACCTGCCGATCTCGCCGGTTATCGTAACGGACCGGTGTTCATTCGCAGGTCGATGCATGTTCCACCAAGCCGTGAAGCGGTCCGCGATGCCATGCCCGCTTTTTTCGACCTCCTGCGTGAAGAGACAGAACCAGCCGTTCGTGTCGTGCTCGGGCAGTTTATCTTTGTTTATATCCATCCCTATATGGATGGCAATGGCCGTATGGGCCGTTTTCTGATGAATGTCATGCTGGCGGGCGGCGGCTATCCGTGGGCAGTCGTCCCGGTGGAAGAGCGAGACAACTATATGGCCGCTCTCGAAGAAGCGAGTGTCTGTCAGAATATAATCCCGTTCACCGATTTCCTCGCACCCATCATTGACGCTAATTTGAAGGAAAGGCCCGGTGCTGCTGCAGGCGTTTTTGCAACGGATTATTCTAAAGTTAGGATTATTAGATCTCCTCCCCCAAACAGCGCCAGCGACGAATGGTGAGGGGCTGACTCCGCCCCTTGAGCGTCATCTCCTCTGCGTCACCAAAGCCGATCACCAGCTCTGCATCGACCCGCTGTAGCAGATCCGCAGGGGAGAGCACCTCCCCCTCCCGCGCCTGAGCACAGAGACGGGAGGCAACATTGACACTATCGCCGACGACGGTATAGTCGAGCCGATCCGCGGTACCGATCCCCCCAGCGATGACCGTTCCACTGTAGATCCCGATCCCCACTTCACACCCCTGTGGTTCCCGGGCGAGGCTACACTGAATCGCCTCGGCCGTCCGAAGAGCCGCCGCCTCGGCCCCCTCCCCCTGAAAACGGGCGAAGAGAGCGTCGCCTATCAGCTTATCGACATCTCCCCCCTCCGCTTCGACAATTCGCACCTGAAGCACCATCATTCGATTGAGGAGATCAATGACCCGTTGCGGTGAATTCTCCTCAGCAAAACGGGTGAAGCCACGAATATCGCTAAAAAAGAGGGTTGATTCGATCTGTCGTGACGGAATATCGGTTTCACTTTCGCTGCTATGCATCGCTGCCACTGCACTTTTCGAGACCAGCCGTTCAACCCGCTGTCGTAACTGATGGATGGTGGCGGTACGGAGATCGAGTTCACCCTGAGCGTGACGAATCAGCAGCGTCAGCGAGATGACCAGTAGCAGAAAGAGGAGACCGGGAATCACCACCACCGGAAGAACCGCCTGAAACAGAATTCGGTTCAGCGCCTCCACCTCTTCGTAGAGTTCAAAGACCAGAACCACTTTACCCTCATGGTAGTAGGGAATATAGAGTTCATAGAGCGTCTCTCCCGCCACCACCTTCTCCACCCGTAGCGGTTTGCCACTATCGAGCGTGCTCTGCAGCGGTTGACCCATTTCAAACTGACCGATCAACTTGCGATCACTGGCGTAGAGGGTTCGTCGGGAGAGGTCATAGACCTTCAGCTCATGCAGTCCCAACTCTCGCTCCTCCTCGGCAAACTCATCGATCAGACCGAGATAGCGGTTATGGGTAGTGTGGCTTCCGTTCAGGATTTCAGCCCAGAGCCGCGGCTTGTGGGCAGAGGCGCCAAGAGCAATCGTCTCCGCCCGACGACTGGCGAGCTGGAGATAGATCTCCTCCAGGACCTGACGACTGGCAAACGAGGTGGTCACCACCAGCGCCAGAAGAAAGAGGAACAGGGCGGGGACAATCCGCCAGCGAAAGTGGTGGCGGAGATCAAAGGCGGAAGAGGTCTCTCTTATGGACACTCGCTTAACCCCTCCTGCCAGCTTCGGATCAGCGCCACCGCCTGCTGATCAACCTCACCACTCGCCAGGGGGGGCATACGCAGACCGCTATCGAGGCTCTCCATCCGCGCTACCAGCACCGAACGCTCCCCACCACCACGCCCCGGGGCGACAATTCGCGCTTCACTCAGCCCCAGATCCCCCCGCAGAGGAGGAGTATCACAGATCCCCATCTCTGCCAGCGGGGTCTGATAACGGAGATCGATGGTGGCGGTATTGACCTCTCCCGGCTGATGACAGCCGGCGCAGTTACTGTGGAGATAGCTCTTCACCCGCTGGAGATCGGTTGCGCCCTCCGCATCCAGCGCAGTCAGGGGCGACCACTGCTGCTCGGTAGAGAGGGGCAGAGAGAAGAGATCCATCTTCTCCAGCCACGCTAACTGGGCGATGGTACTCCCCTCGTCAAGCTGAATCTCACGCTGTAGCTGGATTAGCTCCGGCCCAAGAGCGATATTGGCACTGTTGGTATGGCACTCCATACACTCCGTAGAAGAGGGGTAGTACCAGCGCTGCCCGCCACCGAGATCGCGATCCCAGCTATCTCCAAGAAGGGTTGCAGCAATCGCTTTCCCCCCGCTGTCATACTCCCAGGCGTAACTGTATCCCCGCCAGCCGGAGGGGAAGTGCATCAGAAGGCGGCTCTCAACGATCTTCTCCCCGAGATAGAACTGTTTGAGCAGCACCGCACCCACAGGGAAGAGGAGATCGCCATCTTTATCCACATCAATGGTACTCCCCTCCTCAAGGGCGAAAAACCGGCTCTTTTCGGCGCCATCAGACCAGAGCGGGGTATTGAGCTGGTAGGGGATCATCGCCGCAGCCGCCTCCGTTGGTTCTTCTGCATCAACACAACCGCTCTCTGCCAGCGACAGCGGTGGAACAGGCGCTAACGACGGTTGGGGTGAGGCTGCAGCGACGATTTTGTAGATATTCTGCCCTGGACCACTACTTGAAAATGCGGGATCGAGAAGATAGATCGCCCCGTCCAGCCCCTCGGCAAAGGAGTAGAGCAGCTGCAGAGCGGGGGCTAGTAACTGCTCACTCTCCACCTCACTGCCGTCGGTGCGCACCCCCCAGATTCTGGCACTGTAGGTGTCACCATAAAGGTAGGTCCCTTGGAGGGGGGCCAGCTGGGGATCGCTGCCGCGATAGACCATCCCCCCCACCACCGAACGGTCATTATGCTCATGACTATAACTGACCAGTGGCGGCTCATATTGGTTTGGATCACAGTTGGCCGTAAGGTAGCAGCTCTCCGCCTCTAGGATATTCCAGCCATAATTACCCCCCAAGCGGATACGGTCGATCTCCTCCCACCGGTTCTGGCCAACATCCCCCGCCCAGAGTTCACCGCTCTGCCGGTCAAAGCTCCAGCGCCAGGGGTTGCGTAACCCCCAAGCGAAGATCTCGGGACAGGGGTGGTTATGGAAATCACGGGAGCTATCACTACAGCGGCCATAGCCGGAGAAGGGGTTCTCTTCGGGAATTGCATAGGGGGTGCCACCATCGACATCGATGCGGAGCATCGCCCCCAGCAGGGAAGAGGTGTCCTGGCCATGGCCATGGGGATCACCTCCTGACCCCCCGTCCCCGAGACCGATGTAGAGATAGCCGTCGGGACCAAAGGCGATATTGCCGCCGTTATGATTCTCATACGGCTGTGGTACCTCAAGAATTACCGTCTCTTGCCAACGGCCACTGGCCGAAACCAGACGCGAGATCACTGATCGTAACGGGTTTGCAGCGGTGTAAGAGAGAAAGATCTCACCGTTGTCGGCGTAATCGGGGTGGAACGCCATCCCGAGCAGACCCAGCTCACTCCCCGGTTGGTAGTAGATACGATCGGAGAGATCGATCAAGGTGGCAAAGGCATCGACATCACTGCGGTTGGCAAACTGCAGCACCCGGCCATTCTGAGTCACTGCATACCACTGGCTCGCATCCCCCGGAGACTGTAACAGCCCCAACACCATCCCGAGATGAGGGAGATGGGGAAAAGGCTGCTCAAGGGCAATGGTCGTAGCCACCGGCGTCGGCTCCCCAGCGGCAAGACAGCTTTTGTTCATAGGGCGAGAGATCACCGCCGCTTCGGCGTCAACTACAGTCTCATCAAGGTCAGTTACCTCTTCGCCCGGTGACTCCAGAACAACGCCATCTCCCTCTGAGTCATCCGGTTGCGCATCACCGCCACAGCCACCAACCCCGAACAGGAGCAGCCCGGTAATCAGGAGAGGACGCAATAGCCCCTCACTCTCGGTCAACAGTCTCATTTTCAACATCCACGCTTCCAGTTATCCATCAAATGACCGATTCATGCTACCATAAACTTCATAGAGAGAAGCCCTCATGAAGAGAGAATCGTAAGCAGGCATTCAATCATTGCTAACTATAACCATCTGTTTATTTGGACAATTTTCTTTTTGGATAAGCTTTACCCCCCTAGCCCAATGCTATTAAGTTAGTGACTGCGAAGGGATCTCCCCACCCTTAATTTAATGACATTGCCCCAGATTCCCCCTTTGAAAAATGGGGATTGAGGGAGATTTATATATTAAAATTATCACTATTGAGAATCGTAGCATCAGATTTAGAACAACTTTTGACCATCCCTGTTACCATCACCCTATAGAAACCAGAATTTATGAGCAAAATACACTTTATCGGCGGCGAAAAAGGGGGCGTAGGCAAGTCGGTCACCGCCCGTCTGTTGGCGCAGTACCTGATTGATCACAATACCCCGTTTCGCATCTATGACGCCGATCTCTCCCATGGTGCGATGATGCGTTACTATGGCGATTACACCCAACCCCTTGATATCAGCGACGCGGAGAGCGCTGACCGCTTTGCAGAGGAGGTGATCACCAGCGGTACCACCGCTATTGTCGATCTCGCAGCACAGACCCTCGCCCCGCTCAGCCACTGGATAGAGGAGACCGGCCTCATCGACCTCGCAGCAGAGAGCGATCTTACCCTTACCCTCTGGCACATCCTTGATGACGGAGCAGACTCACTGATGCTGTTGCAGAAGATGTTCCACACCTTTGGCGAACAGCCCAACTATGTCATTGTCCGTAACTTTGGCCGGGGGAGCGACTTTTCAGCCTACACTGCCTCAGAGGCCGCAGCACTTGCCGAGCGTTGCCGGGCGACGGTGATTGACCTCCCCCCACTCAACCCCGGGGTGATGCGCAAGATCGACCACTATAGCGCCAGCTTCTGGGCAGCAGCCAACCTCAATGGCCAGGATGCCGAAAACCACCTCGGGCTGCTTGAACGACAGCGGGTAAAAATCTGGCTCAACAAGATCTACAAACAGTTTGCTGAAGTGATCTAGAGCACTGCTCCGGCAGCAACAGAAGATTGAACTCACCACTATTGCCATATTAAATATAAGGAATCCTCCCCATGGAAACAGCGGATCAGATGGTTGATCTCTACCAGATGATGATCGACTTTATCACCAACCGCGGTGTCGATTTTGCGATTAACCTCATCTCCGCCATCGCCATCTTTGTCATCGGGCGCTGGATCGTCAAACTGGTGAAACGCCTTCTAGTCAAAATGATGACCAAGGCGGCAATGGAGGAGACTCTTATCGGCTTTCTTTCGGGGATGGCCTCCAACCTCCTCCTCGCATTTGTCATCATCGCCGCGATCGAACGGTTGGGGGTCAACACCACCTCGTTTGCAGCGATTATCGCCGCCGCCGGTCTTGCTGTAGGTCTCGCCCTGCAGGGTTCGCTCTCCAATTTTGCCTCGGGTGTGCTGCTTATCCTCTTCAAACCGTTTAAAAAGGGGGATTTTGTCACCGCAGCCGGCTCCAGTGGCACCGTAGAAGAGATTCGCATCTTTAACACCATTATGAAGACCGGAGATAATATCCGGATCATCATCCCCAACAGCGCCATCACCGGGGGCACCATCACCAACTTTTCGGCCAATGAGACCCGGCGTATCGATCTGGTGATCGGTTGCGGCTATAACGATGACCTGAAGGCGGTGAAAGCGTATCTTGAAGAGCTGGTTCAGGGGGATGAACGGATACTGGCAGAGCCTGCGCCGGTCGTTGCAGTCAATGAGCTGGGGGATAGCAGTGTCAACTTTGTTGTCCGCCCCTGGGTCAAGAGTAGTGACTACTGGGGGGTGCGCTGGGATCTGACCGAAGCGGTGAAAATCGGCTTCGAAGCACGCGGCTTTACCATCCCCTATCCATCACAAGATATCCACCTTCATCAGGCGTAACCGCTCATCCGTAACCAATCCAGCGCGACCACAGATGGAAGAGCCTGAACTGGAGGGACTTCTCGAACAGCTCGAGCTGCTGCTACAGGAGGAGAGCACCACCGCAGCAGAGCTGATCGAGGCCCATCGTCACCGCCTCGCCCCCAGCAGCAAGGGGGATCTCCTTGACAAAGTGGCGCACGAAGTGGGAAAGTTTGAGTTTGATGAGGCTCTCAATCAACTGCGTCAACTCCGGGATCAGTTCTAGCTGAAAAATCCTGAAGTAGTGACTGCTCGGCTCACTTATACCCAGGAGAGTTGGCAACAGTGGACTTCAGGGCGTCGAAAAGGTGACTAATCAAGGGATGAATCCGCAAGAATAGTCATTCTATTCAAAGGGTTCATAACGCTCGAGCGTCGCCCTTACCGGCTTTCTGGAACCAGCGTTTTCAGGGTTCTTGGGTATAATCACTGTACCAAGCAAGGGATAATACAATGCACCACAACAGCGCTGTCTCAACTTCAATATGGGATAATACCGACCTGTTATGGCTAACGATACTGCTCATCCTAGCCATCGCCTGCGGCCGCAGCGGCACCCTGATGGCAGCAGAGAGTGAGAAGAACATTAAGGTCATTTTTAGCGGCTCCACACCGCCGTATGTCTTTCGTGATGGAAGTGGTATCGTCGTCGATTTGGTGCGGGAGGCACTGATCCCGCACGGCATCACCATCACCCCGGTCTACCTCCCTATCGGTCGCGGTTCCGACCTTTTTGCCCGGGGCAAGGTCGACGCCACCTCGATCATCAAAAAGAGCTCCGGTCTGCAGGGTCACTACTCCGACTACTTTATGCAGTACCACAACTTCGCCATAACCCTAAAGGGGAAAGCGCCCATCGACAGCGTTACCGCCCTACAGCAGGGGGATGTGGTCGGTTTTCAGAACGCCCATATCTACCTCGGTGAGGCCTTTGGTAAAGCGGTAAGTGGCAACCCCAACTACCGTGAAATGGCCGATCAGGAGCGTCAGGTGCTGATGCTGCTCCGGGGCCGCATTCATGTTGCGGTGATGGATGAAGCGATCTTTAAATACTATCGCCTGAAGCTGATCGATGAAGGAGAGGTATCACGGAAAGTAGAGGCGACCTTCAATAACCTGTTTACCCCATCACAGTACCGTACCGCCTTTATCGACGCCGCGATTCGTGACAAATTTGACCTTGGCATGCAACAGCTACGAGACAGCGGTCGCTATGAAACAATTTATGATCGCTATACCACCAAATACTTTGCCATCCGCCACTAATGAAGCAGTTGTAGCTTCCTCTTGGGCCGTAATGACGCCTGTAGAAAATTCTCCTTATAGATTAACAATAGATGTTGCGTAATATCCCTATCACCCGTTCCATCTCCATGCGCCTGTTGGCACGGGTGTTCACCATCTACTTCACCATTACCATCTTTATCACCTTTCTGCACATTGTACTGGAGTATTCGCACACCAAAAAAGCTGTTCTCGAGGAGCTTGAGGCGGTAGACAAAACCTTCACCCCCGCCCTGAGAACCGCGTTGTGGGAGATAAATCACGAACAGCTACAGTCGATTGCTGATGGCATCGTCAAGCTGCCCACAATTGTGGCTCTGGTTATTGAGGATAATCACGGTAAAACTATTATCGAATCGGGTGATTACACCGCCGCAGTTCAGCAGGAGACTCGCTTTTATCACCAATTTCACATCACCCAAACCTTTTCAGGAGAGGAGATCTTTCTCGCCAATGCGACCTTCTATACCAGCAAAAGTGTGGTCATAGACAGAATTATCTTTGGTTTCACCATAATTCTGTTAAACGCGGCGGTAAAGAGTTTTATTTTACTAATCCTTATCCTTTGGGCCTTTAGAGTTATCCTTTTCTACCCTCTGCGGCGATTAACCCAAAAAATTTCAGCGATCAATCTAGACAAAATAGATACACAGCAGATCCACCTTGGGCTGGTGCATGATGATGAGTTAAAGCTGCTTGAACAGTGCATCAATCACATGCTAACGAAGATCGGCAAACAGAAGAGGATGTTAATCGAATCAAATGAAAAATATCAGCAAAACCTTGAACGGCAGGTGAAGGAGCGAACCCATGAACTGGCCGAGGCCAATCAGCGCTTAAGTTATTTTGCCACCACCGATCCATTGACCAATATCCTTAATCGTCGTAGCCTGTTTGAGTATGGCGAGCGTGACCTGACCCGCGCCCGACGCAACGGCCAACCGATCTCTGTACTTATGATGGATTTAGATCACTTTAAGGCCATTAACGACAACTACGGGCATGCCGCAGGGGATGCGGTGCTGATCGCATTTACGACCTCGGTGCAAGAAACCCTGCGTGAAAGTGACCTGTTTGCCCGCTATGGTGGGGAAGAGTTTTTACTGCTACTGACAGACACCGATATTGATGGTGCGAGTAAGCTGGGAGAGAAGATTCGGCAGGCGGTCGAACGGCAGGTAGTTCACTTTGGTGATCAGCAGATCCGCATCACTATCTCCATCGGAATCGCCGCCTTAAACGACAGGGAAGAGTCGTTGGAGTCGATCATCTCACGCAGTGACAGAGAGCTCTATCGCGCCAAAATCATGGGTAGAAACCGCTGCTGCACCCCCGAGACAGAGCCTTAACCACAGACTATGACCATACCCTACACCCCTTTAGTCATCGACTCCTGTAGCGACTTTCCCGACATCCTCTTTAATGCGATGAACGATGGCTTTCTTGCCGTTAATAGCAACGGGGTAATTCTGGAGTGTAACCACGCCTTTCACCACCGCCTCGGTTATCGCAAAGAGGAGATCCTCGGCACTGCAATCACCGCGCTCGACACTCCCGAGTTTGCAGCGCGGGTTCCAGAGGTCTTTGCCAGAATCCAGCAACAAGGTCAGGGGATGGTTGAGACCGCCCACCGCCGTCGCGACGGTTCGATCATGCCGGTGGAGATTAGTGCCCACCTCTGTCAGGTTGCGGGTGAGACCGCCTTTTTCGGTATTGTTCGTGACATCTCAGAACGGAAACGACTGGAGCAGAGCCACCTTGAGAGCATTGAGCAGTATCGCAACGCCATTAACACCACCATCCTCGGCTTCTGGGCGGTCAATAACCGGGGTGAGATCTGCGATGTCAACAACAGCTACTGCGCCCTCTCCGGTTACGAACGGGAAGAGCTGCTGCAGATGACCATCTCTGACATTGAGGCGGAGGAGAACCCGGAAGAGACCCAAAAGCATATCGCTGAAGTGATAAAGGTGGGGTTCAAACGCTTCCGCACCCGTCACCGCCGTAAGGATGATAGCGTCTGGCCGGCAGAGATTGTCGTCTCCTACTCCCCCGTGCACGGAGGTCAACTTTTCGTTTTTATAGAGGATATTAGCGCCAAGATCACCCAGGAGAGACGCCTCAATCAGGCTGCACGGGTATTTGATACCATCAATCAGGCGGTAGTGATCACCGACGCCGATAACCGCATCACCTCTATTAACCCCGCCACCACCGCTATCACCGGCTACACTCTGGCCGAGCTGGAGGGTAAAAACCCGCGGATCTTCTCTTCCGGTCGCCACGATCGCGAATTCTTCCGCGCGATGTGGGCATCACTCAACGACAACGGTCATTGGGAGGGGGAGATCTGGGATCGGCGCAAAGATGGCGAGATCTATCCCAAAATGCTCCATATCAATACCCACTATAACTTTCTCGGCGAAGTGGACCAGTACATCTCGATCTTTTCGGACATCTCAGAACGGAAAAAAAACGAGGAGGTGATCTGGAGACAGGCCAATTTTGATCCCCTCACCGGCCTTCCGAATCGGGTGCAATTTATGACCCGACTCCAGCAGGAGCTGGATGCCCGCACCCGGGGAGAAGAGGGGGTCTTCGCCCTCCTCTACCTCGATCTCGACGGTTTCAAGGATGTCAACGACAGTCTCGGCCACCCGACAGGAGATCAGCTGCTGATTGAGGTGGCCAACCGTTTGGGAGAGCGCAGACGCAAAGGGGAGACCGTTGCCCGCCTTGGTGGCGACGAGTTCACCCAGTTAATCACCCACTTCGACCACCCGGAGCAGGTAGGCTCCTTCTCAGAACAGATCATTGAGGTGCTCAACCGCCCCTTCTTCCTTCAGCAGCGGGAGATCCATATCGGGGTCAGCATCGGTATCGCCCTCTACCCCGCTGATGGCGAGACCGTTGCCGAGCTGACCAAAAATGCCGATACCGCGATGTATCAGGCCAAGGCCAACGGCAAAAACGAGTTTCAGTTCTACCGCAAAGAGATGAACGCCCGTGCCCTTCACCGCCTGTCACTGATACACGCCCTGCACCGGGCGGTGGAAGAGATGAGCTTTGAACTCTACTACCAGCCCAAATACCGTTTGGCCGATCACCGTCTAATCGGGATGGAGGCGCTGATCCGCTGGCCGAAAAACGGTCAACAGCTGGTGTTACCATCCGAATTTATCCCCTGTGCCGAAGAGACCGGGTTGATTGTCGCCATGGGGTCATGGATCCTCAACCACGCCTGCCTTCAGACTCAGAAGTGGAACCAGCAGTTCCAACTCGATCTCAACCTTGCGGTCAACATCTCCACCCGCCAGTTCCATAACCACGATATCGCCTCCGAGGTTGTGGCCGCTCTTACCCAGAGTCAACTCCCCCCCTCTGCCCTTGAGCTGGAGATCACCGAAAGCCTCTTTCTGGATGAGAGCGTCAGTGCCATCCCGGTGATGAAGCAGCTGCGACAGCTCGGGATCTCCATCGCCATCGACGACTTCGGTACCGGCTACTCCTCCCTCAGCTACCTCAACCGTTTTCCCATCGACACCCTGAAGATCGACCAGTCGTTTATCAAAAACATGATCGCTGAAGAGGAGCAGCAGGCGGTGGTTCTCGCTGTTCTTTCACTGGCAAAAACACTCAAGATGAAGGTGGTTGCCGAAGGGATTGAGAGCGAAGAGCAGTACCGCTTCCTCCGGGAGCATCAGTGTGATATCGGTCAAGGCTATCTCATGAGCCGCCCCCTTCCTGCGAACGAGTTCGAGCGGCTGTTACAGCGGATTAACCACAGTACTCCCAACGCCTAACCGCCGCTTCTGGCGCAGGAAAATCTCCTGCCGCTGGGCGATCTCCCATTTGCGAAGCAGCAGCTGTAGCCGCTGTAGTGGTAGATCCATGTAGGTCAAAACATGGTCAACCTGCGGTAGCTGACGCTGCCCCTGCTCAAGCGCGCGATCTATCGCCTCCGCTGTAGCTTTAAGATCAAGGGCAAGAAGTAGCGCGTACTCGCCACTCTGCCGCTGAAGATAGTCATCGCTCACCGTATAGTGGTGCAACCGGGTAAGCTCGCTCTCCAGGCGCTGCTGCAACAGCAGCCTCAACCGCTCCACCAGCCACGCTCGCCCCTGAACGGGGAGAGAGGGGGGTGGAAGAGGCGCTGGAGGAAGGGTCGCCATAATGGCAGCAATGGCCGCTTGTCGCGCCTCCTCCTTCGCCTCTGGCGTTACCTCGCTCTTGGGGGGGAGTTGTACCCGCCCCACACCCAAGATCTTCCCTTGCTGCTGCGGTAACCGGGTGAGCCATGGCGGAGTCTCCCTCTCTGACGACGGGAGAAGGGAGCAGCCAGAGAGCAGCAGAAACAGGACAAAAGCGAACCCTCGCTGAATCCCCCTCCGCCACATCTCAAACAGCCACCCCAGAGGGTTCAGTTACCGTCATAGCTCGGTTCGGCAGCCACCTTATGGATGGTGAGATCGGCGCCGTTATACTCCTCTTCCTGGGTCATGCGCAGCCCAACCAGCCGCTGCAGCACTCCGTAGACGAGCAGACCGCCCACCATGGCTACGACAATTCCGAGCACCGTTCCGCTAATCTGGGCCAGAGGCGAGACCCCGCCCATCCCTCCGAACTGCTGCAGACCAAAGATCCCGGCGGCGATCCCGCCCCACGCCCCACACAGCCCGTGTAGCGGCCAAACCCCAAGGACATCATCAATACGCCAGCGGTTCTGGGTCTGGGTAAAGGCCCAGACAAAAAGTCCCCCGGCAATCACTCCGGTAAGCAGCGCTCCGAGTGGATGCATCAGATCCGATCCCGCACAGACCGCAACCAGACCCGCCAGAGGGCCGTTATGGACAAAGCCGGGATCATAACGCCCCATGAAGAGCGCAGCGAGCGTCCCCCCCACCATCGCCATAAGCGAGTTGACCGCCACCAGACCACTAATCCCCTCAAGAGACTGTGCCGACATCACATTAAAACCAAACCAGCCGACCGTAAGGATCCACGCCCCAAGAGCGAGAAAAGGGATACTTGACGGCGGATGAGCAAAGACCTCGCCATTTTTACCGTAGCGACCGTAGCGATGCCCCAACAGAATCACCGCGACCAAAGCGATCCACCCCCCCATGGCGTGAACCACAACAGAACCGGCAAAGTCATGAAAAGGGTAGCCAAAGCTCTGCTCAATCCACCCCTGAATCCCGTAGTTACCGTTCCAGACGATCCCTTCGTAAAAGGGGTAGATCAGGGCAACCAGCGCAAATGTCGCCGCCAGTTGCGGATTAAAACGGGCGCGTTCAGCAATACCGCCAGAGATAATCGCCGGAATCGCCGCCGCAAAGGTGAGCAGGAAAAAGAACTTCACCAGCTCATAGCCACTTTTGGCGCTCAACACCTCGGCCCCGCTAAAAAACGAGGCCCCGTAGGCGACACTGTAGCCGATAAAGAAGTAGGCGATGGTTGAGACCGCAAAGTCGGCGATAATCTTCACCAGGGCGTTGACCTGATTCTTCTTCCGAACCGTTCCCACCTCCAGAAAGGCGAAACCGGCATGCATCGCCAGCACCATTATCGCCCCCAACAGTACAAACAGCGTATCACTGGCCGTCGTCACAATTTTTTCTCCCAGTTGTTGAACAAAAAACTCCTCTCACAGCAAGGATCATTCCCAAGAGAGATGTTTCAAAACAGACCATCAAGACTCAATCCCCGATCCCCTTAAATTAGTGATTGGATTGCGAAGGGTTGTCCGCTACTCGATTGACGGGTGTCGATGGCATGGACGCCATCATCAAGCCCCCATGGACGGGTTTACGGCGTCCCGCCAATCGAGTAGTGGACAGCCCAACCCTTACCCTAATGACACTGCTCAACCCTCCCCCTAACTTGCATGAATGGTGCGGCGTCACCCTCGATTATGAAATGTATTTCACGCTAATGATCATGCCAGATAC
>JADFYS010000159.1 GCA_015232955.1 Gammaproteobacteria bacterium | reverse complement strand
TCACCTGATCTCCCTCTCCCAGCGGGAGAGGGTAGGGGTGAGGGTTAAAAAAGCAGGGGGGTCTGAACGGTTACCTTAAAGTGGGGTTCGGTCAACAGTCCCTGACACTGGTGACCACAGAACCTCTTTCACACAACGCTCATGTTCGGCGATACTCCAAGAGAGCTCGCTAGAACAGCCACCCTCTTTTCTTCGGGTATATGTGGGGTTATTGGTCGAGCAGGAAATCATATACCATAATAATCATTAGCTTGAACCGATTTTCCACTCAGAAGATACTCCATAAAAAAAACAAATACCCTTGACTAAACAAGACCATTTAATCTATAAAAAGCCCCCCGGTAAAGCTCAGTGTGCAGGTGTTCACGCTCATCCGATCGGGATTCACTTCGCCAGTATATGCAAATACGCAGCAACTGTATGCTCAGAAAGCAGATGCGATACTGAACTCCATGAGATCTGGTGTTTTTGAAAACCTAGAGATACCCATCCCCACCCGTATAGACTTAAGGAGAACCTTCATGGCAATTAGTGCACAACAGCGGCAGAAAAAATTAGCGAAAAAAAATCAAAAAAGAAAACTCGTCAAAAAAATTCTGAAATCCGTACAACAACCCAGCAACAAAGCCTCATCCTTTGCCAGCTTACCCATTCATGAGGTACTGGTTCCTTCAAGCCTGTTTACATTGGGTATCGGTAATCTAGTTCTGAGTCGCCAGGCTCCAAGTGGCATGATTGCATGCAGTTCATTTATTGTCGATGTCTTCTGCTTAGGGGTTAAAGATGCGTTTTTTACTCTGCTAGACCAAGAGACTTATCACCAAAAATTTCGTCATAGCATTGAGATGAACCTTGGTAACGGAACATTAGAGAATGTCCACCCAAGCTGTTTGAAAAAAATCATTGTCAATGCGGTGGACTATGCCAAGCAGTACGGATTTACACCCCACAAGGACTACCATCGCTCCATTGGGCTGCTGGATTCTATTGACGCCTCTGCTTGTCCGGTTAGCTATGAATACGGTAAAGATGGCCAACCCTATTTCATTCAGGGTCCCAATGAAACACCTGCACAGATCAAGAAGATCCTCACGACCCTAGAGAAGCATTGTGGTAAAGAGGGCTTCCATGCGACCCTCGGTAGGGGTGATTTATTCGATATGTAGAAAAATATCATACAGTTATGAATTATAATCTATTTTTTCGCAAGGTCACCTCATGAGCCTCGCATCACGGATAATATCCCCCTCAGTCTGAGAGGAGAACATCCATGAACCATTCCAAACGATTTTTTATGCAACTGCTTACCGGTACCCTAATCACCCCTGTCATCGGCGCCACATCAACACATGCGACCCCACCGAGTCGCTACCAAGAATTACTGTTAAACCGTTTTTCCATCGCGGGGTTTATCTATTATGACGGTCCCTTACTCAAAGATGAGCAGCTTTTGTCTCTGGGAACGGCTCTAAAGCTGCGTGCTAATCCCCGGAACCCGTTTGACCGTTTTGCCGTAGAAATCTATTTTCAAGAACAGCTTATCGGCCATGTTCCCCGTAGCGATAACCGCCACATCCACCGGATGCTGGCTCAAGGGATACAGCTGAAATGTAAGGTGATCGCCCCACACCCGGACTCTTCTCTTTTTTCGATTTCAGCTGGAGTATTTCTCCCAGCCGCCCTGAGTTCATAAGTCATGATAAACACTCTAAATCGTAGCCTTGGTTCTTTTCTCGGTCTCGCCATAGGAGATGCACTCGGCACCACTCTCGAGTTCCGTGCTCCAGGAAGCTTCACCCCACTCACCGATATGGTCGGAGGGGGACCTTTTTCCCTAGAGCCCGGACAGTGGACCGATGATACCTCAATGGCACTCTGTTTAGCTGAGAGTCTAATCGAGTGTAAACGGTGTGACCTTAAGGATCAGCTACAGCGATTTCTCCGTTGGCACAATGAGGGATACTGGAGCTCCACCGGTCAATGCTTTGATATCGGTAATACCGTAAGCTCTGCTCTCAATCAATTTGTGAAAAGCGGTGATCCCTATTCGGGCCCCACCCATGAACGCAGCGCCGGAAACGGTTCATTAATGCGACTGGCACCCATCCCTATTTTCTACCAACATCAACCGATGGAAGCCATAGAGATGGCGGGTGAATCGTCCAGAACCACCCACGGTAATCCAATGGCAATCGATAGCTGTCGCTACTTCTCGGGATTAATCGTAGGCGCACTTCATGGTGAGGTGAAAGAGTCTCTCCTATCACCACGCTATACCCCTGTTGAAGGAGTATGGGAGAGGTACCCACTCCATCCGGAAATTGAGGCGATAGCCATGGGAAGTTTTCGCACAAAATCACCTCCTGAAATTATTGGCAGTGGCTTTGTTGTGCAATCGATGGAAGCTGCGCTCTGGGCCTTCTATCACAGCACTAGCTTTGAAGAGGGCGCTCTCCTTGCGGCAAATCTTGGTTATGATGCTGACACTACAGCCGCCATCTATGGTCAGTTGGCAGGGGCCTTTTATGGCCTTGAGCACCTACCCGCCAAATGGTTAAGCTTAGTGGCGATGCGAAAAGAGATAACCACCCTCATTGAGCGTCTGGTAACACTTGCGCCGCGTTCTGAGGGTTAGTGCGGATGAAATGGTATGAGTTTTCCATTCACCCGGTAACCCTAAGAGTGAGCGGATGGTCTGATGGACTGCTGGTTGAATCCAATTTTACAGGAGCATGGGAGCAAATCACCGATATTGGTAACACCATGCTGTTTCCGAACGAAAAGAGGCTGATATCAAGCTCCTTGCAGTCACTTCAGCAGACAATTCCTGAACTCATTCGTCACACTGTACAAACCTTTGCCATTGATCAATATCGATTGCTTCGTTTGGCAGCACTTTCAACTCATGCGCAACAGCTCTGCCTGAATAATCCGATGCTCTACTGGCTTTGGTCTCGAACGATCGACTTAGAAGCGATCGAAACTGCCGCAGATCTCGATACTCACCCATTGCTTCTCAAACAACACCAGCTTTTTCTTAATCTTCTTGGCGAAGGAGCTGCCGATTGGGTAAAAAAACAACCTAAAGCGGCGCTTAAGGTTTTACATAAAGTGACACTGGAGTCGGGAGACTACCGCGAACTTGAGGCAATTTATCATCTCTTCTCTGATGAAAGCTTCTATCAGGCACGACTTTTTCCACGACTTTATCCTTACCTTGAGTATAATCTTCTCAACTGTACCATCTCGAATCTATGGCGCCTGAATATACGCCGAGAGTATGATGAACTACCCGTTACAGAGAAAAAGATTTATCGCTCCAAGTCACTTACTGAAATAGGAGTGATGATCCATGACATCAGACGAATGTCAGCGCTATTTGATGATGGGGACCCACTCAAGAAGATAAAGCGTGCTTCAAGTTTTAAGGAGCTTACCCAACTTCATGATGCTGTTGTGGAGAATTTTAACCGCCACCAACATACCTATCTTAAAAAGCTCATCTTTCCGATTCCACCTATTCTGGGGAATCAGCAGATAGAACCCATCACCACTGGCTACGAATTGCTAAGAGAGGGCGAAACCATGAATCACTGCGTTGCCAGCTATGAATCTAAAGTCATGGAAGGAACCAGTTATATCTATCGTATTAATGAACCAGAGCGAGCCACTCTAGAGTTAGGTCTAGATCGCTCTCACCCATATATTAGCCAGATTAGAGGAAAATTCAACGCCACTGTGCAACAAGCGACTGTGGATTCAATTGAAACATGGATTAATAATAAATACAATGAGTAATCCCCCGTCTATGCTGGGGGATTACTTGCTGTTAAATTTGGCTCAAAGTAAACTTTTTACTTGAGCCGGGTTTGTATTTACGCTAGATTAACAAACATGACTAGTGAGCCCCGCAGCAAATTAAACCGCCTACTTACCGCATGGCCCCAGGGCACCGTGGCGGTGTCACGCTGGCTGGAGGCCAAGGGGGCCTACCAGCAACTGGTGCACGAGTATGAGAAAAGCGGCTGGATACAGCGCATCGGCCACGGTGCCTATGTGCGCGCCGGCGACAGCGTAGAGTGGTCCGGCGGCCTGCACGCTCTCCAGGCGCAATTGGGGCTGCCCGTCCATGCAGGAGCCAAAACCGCGTTGCAGATGCAAGGGTATGGGCATTTCCTGCCGATGGGGAAGGGTGGGACCGTCTCGCTGTTCGCCAGTCCCGGTACCCGTCTGCCTGCGTGGTTTCGGCAATATGATTGGGGGGTGGCGCTTCGCTATACCACCACGACGCTGTTTGCCGACAATCCGAATACAGGCCTTACCAAAAAGGAACAGGGTAAATTTGACGTCACAGTTTCGGCACCCGAGCGCGCCATTATGGAAGTGCTGTATCTCGTTCCGGAGGAAGAATCCTTTGAAGAGGCCAGTCTGCTCATGGAGAATTTAACCACCTTGCGGCCGCGCCTGGTTCAATCGCTGCTGGAGCAATGCCGTTCGGTGAAGGTGAAGCGGCTGTTCATGGTGCTTGCGGAAGCCTGCAACCATGCCTGGGTCAAGAAACTGGACCTGTCGAAGGTAGACTTCGGCAAAGGCAAGCGCATGATCGTCAAAGGTGGACGACTGAACACCAAATACAACATCACCGTCCCGGACACGGGATCCGACTGGAAGGCATCGGTGAATTCGGCATGAAAGACAGTCCCTACTTCAAACAGGCGCAACTCATGCTGCGGGTCATGCCCCATGTGGAAGCGGAGACGTGTTTCGCGCTGAAGGGTGGCACAGCGATCAACCTCTATGTGCGCGACATGCCGAGACTGTCGGTCGATATCGACCTGACGTATTTACCCCTGGAACCGCGTGACACGGCATTGGCAAACATCGGTGAAGCATTGCAGCAAATCGCCGCGGCGATCCGAAGAACCGTAGCTGGAACGACTGTGCAGGAGATCCGGGCAAGGGGAGCGGAGCATGTTTCCAAGTTAACCGTCCGCACGGCGGAAGCCACGATCAAGATCGAACCCAATCTGGTGCTCCGGGGCAGCGTGTTTTCGCCCGTGGAGCGGGAGCTGGCCGAGCAGGCGGAGTTACTGTTCGAGGCCTCGGCGACGGCCAGCACACTGGCGGTCGCGGATCTGTACGGCGGTAAACTGTGCGCTGCGCTGGATCGCCAGCATCCGCGCTGTGTGTTAATTGCTATGATTACATTTACGATAGACTGAGCAAGACATACAAATTTCCTTCATTAGCCTCGCTCATTCAGAAGAGATCAGTGGTTACTGCTGAGGCGAACTCCATGGATGCTGAGGTAATCGATCAGCGACCGGCCTCTTCGGTGTCATTTCGTTCTCTTTCGTTAGCTCCACCCAACTGATTACAGGAGAGTCGCTACCTCGTG
>JADFYS010000158.1 GCA_015232955.1 Gammaproteobacteria bacterium | reverse complement strand
CGCTAGTCGCGGCAGTAGCTCTTGATCTGTGCCTCTGCCTCGGCAATTTTCGCCGTCCGCTCCTGCTCTCCAAGCTCCTTGGCAGCCCCATCGGCGGTGGTTATTCTGGCGGCAGTATTGTAGACCTGAAGGTTATAACGAGCCGACTGACAGTTTCTCTGATAGAGCTTCTCAAGATCCCCCAAAGAGGGGGTTGAGTCCGAGGTGACCTTCGGTTCGGCCACCGCTTCGCCCTTTTCCGCCTCCCCCGCTTGCGCCTGCACCGGCTTGGGGGGAGAGAAAGAGAGGTGAAGCGGTATGCACTCCTCCCCCGCAACCAGCAACTGCGAATAGTGAATCTCCCCGCCACTATCCCGACATTTATAGAACTCTGCACTGGAGAGACCACTCCACCCCAACACAACCCCGAGCACGACCCCTTCAGCCAATAGCAACGACAGACGCTTCATCTGAATATCTCCCTCACTCAATCAATCACCCAAAAAAATTAGCCTCATCACTTCTCAACTGCAGCTTCAATCCGCGAACGCACTGCTGTGGTGATCTCATCATACCCCTCACCCCGGGGATAGAGCGGGGGTAGAAAGGTAACCGTAATCTGCTGAAAAAAGTGCGGCAACCGCTCTTCCCGTGGCAGGGCGGCATACGCCCCCTCTATCGCCACCGGAACAATGGGCACCCCCAACTCAACCGCAAGGATAGCGAAAGTCTTGCGAAAGTCACCCACCGCCCCATTTCGGCTACGGGTCCCCTCGGGAAAGATGATAATGCTCTTGCCGCTTTTCAGGACCGACGCCAGCTTCTGAATCGACTGGCGCAGATTATGGTCGATATCGACCACAATGATATTGTTGCGCTCTGCCAGAAAGCGGAGCCACTTGCGGTTGAGATGCTTCTTCTTGGCAAAGAAGTAGGTAGTTTTAGAGAGCTTCTTTCCCAGAAACGAGGCGATGAGGGGACCATCGAGAAAACTCTGATGGTTAGAGGCCAGAATAAACGGCCCCTGCTGCGGCAGACTCTCCCTGCCGCTACTCCGAATCCGGAACAGGGTGGTGAGCAGACCGCGCATCAGCAGCCGCAACGGGTTGTGGAGCCACCAGCTTGTGGGTAGATTCAGCTCTACCTCCTCACGCACAATACCTCCCCACTCCACGGGGGTATGGGTCGTTCGTTCCCTCTTCTCCCGCACCAGGGCGGCGAGCTTCTCTACCGTGGGGTGGTGAATCAGGATCTCTTCATCCACCTCGAGACCGAAGGTGTGGCCGAGAAAGGTCTGAAACTCAACCCGATCGAGAGAGTCGAGTCCGATATCCAGTTCAAAGTGATCCCCGGCCTGCACCTCCCTCCCCTTCTGCTCCAGCAGAAAGGTGCGGATTAGCGCCAACACCTCATCATCGTCACTCTCCACGGACGCCCGCGCTGCCCGCTGTTTCTCTCTCATTTCGGGGAGAAGATAGCGTTTAACCTTGCCCAGGCGGGTCTTGGGCAGCTCCTCTCGCAACAGCTGAAGGCCATAGATCCGCTTTGCCGGAGCTGTCTCGCGGTTATAGCGATCAATCACCTCCTCCCGAAAGTAGTGTTCAACCGCGGTCACCCCCTCGCTGCGCAACCGCTGAAAGTCGGGAACCAGTGCCAGTTGCAGCAGATCGTTCTCGGGATAGACGGCCAGCTCAACACTCATTGGCGACAGCGCTAACAGCTTATGCTCAATCTCCACCGGATTGATATTCTTGCCGTTAGAGAGGACGATAATCTCCTTCCGCCGACCGGTGATAAAGAGCCGCCCCTGCGCATCGAGATAGCCGAGATCACCGGTGTGGAGCCAGCCGTCGCGCAGCACCTCTGCCGTCTCCTCCGGTCGTTGATAGTAGCCCTGCATAATGTTACGACCACGAGCGGTGATCTCGCCATCGACAATCCTGATCTCAACCCCCGACATCGCCCGCCCTGCAGATCCCACCACCACCTCTCCTGGTCGGGTAAAGGTGATCATCGGCGCCGCTTCAGTCATCCCGAACCCCTCCAGCACCTCAAAGCCGAGGGTACGCAGATTGCGCCCGGTCTCCTCCTCCAGTTTCGCCCCGCCACTAATCAGATAGCGCATCTCGCCGCCAAAACGGTGCTGCACCTTGGCAAATATCCGCCGTGAGAGGGGAAGGGAGTCGGCGAGAGCAGCGATCCTGAAGAGCGTCTTCGCCACCACACTAGCCCCGATTTTCGCCATAATCGAACGACTGATTAAGGTATAGAGTCGGGGAACCCCAATCATCAGGGTCAAGCGGTGCCGCTGCAAGGTCGCGACAATATCCTCTGAACTCATCGATGGTGAGAAGACCACCTCTGCCCCCACCGCCAGTGGCGCCACCATCGACCCGAGGAGGGGGAAGATGTGATGAAAAGGGAGCAGCGCCAACACCCGATCGTCACGGGTAAAGATCGGGATCTCGGTGGAGACCGCAGCGATATTGACCAGCAGGTTCTCAAAAGAGAGCATCACCCCTTTCGGACTGCCGGTGGTGCCAGAGGTGTAGATGATGACCGCGGTATCCCCGGCGGAGAAGTTGGGCAGCAGCGCACACGGACCCTCTGCAGATGAGAGGGAAAAGGAGTCAAGATTGAGCAGCTCCGGCGGGTAGTCGAGCTGAGAGCGGGCAGAACTGACCACCTCCTCCGTCTGCTGGGAGTAGAAAATGAGCTGCGGCTGACAGTCCCGGAGGATATAGAGCAGGTCCTCAACAGTGGAGAGGTGATCCACCGGGATCACCGTCGCCTTTAGCAGCCAACCGGCATAAAAGGCGTAGACCCACTCTGGCCGGTTTTCAGCAAAGATCACCACATGGCGGTAGTTCTGCTCACGGCAACTAAGCGCAAGCTGGTTCACCCCCTGAAGTACGCGGCGGTACGAGATCCGCTCCTCATGCCACACCAGCGCTGTTTTATCGCTATCCTCAAGAAACATCTATCCTCACCTTATATTAGCTACCCCAGTAGCAGCAGAATATCAGGTTCATTGCAGCTGCTCCAGCGGTGACCCTACTCTCGCTTCAATTTCGGTATCACAATGGCGAATAGTTGGCTAAAATAGGGCCATTGCCTGAATCCAAGGCATATTCATTTGTAAATAATTTACCCGCAAACCGAGGTTTCCCCATGAATCGAAAAAATCTTCTTCTCCTCACTCTGGCCACGCCGCTCCTCTTTGCCTGCGGCAGTGACAGCGATAGTGACTCTTCTACGACCACACCTACAAGTAGTGAGACCAGCACACCCAGCGGCAGTGATACCACCACATCTACAAGTAGTGAGACCAGCACACCCAGCAGCAGTGATACCTCCACATCTACAAGTAGTGAAACCAGCACACCCAGCAGCAGTGATACCACCACCGCCTCGAAGATGACCCTAAAGGGAACCGTGGCTACCGGCGCACCCTGTGTTAACGGTAGTGTCACTGCCCAGAATCAGGATGGGGTTCAATCCGATCCCACACAGACCGATAGCGGTGGTAACTATACGGTAGAGATTCCACCAAGCGCCCCCTATCTGGTGATGGCCGATGGATGTGGAGGCGACAACGGCAATACACTCTACTCCTGGAGTGACTCAACCGACAGCAGTGCCGTCGTCAATGTCACCACCCTCACCAACTCTGCGGTCAAAATGGCTACAGGTGGCGCCGACCTGAATACCGTATGGAGCAGCTGGGCAACCAGTCAGCCGATCACTACCGCTACTATCAACGATGCTATTGCCACTCTGACCACCCAACTTCAGAGCGGTGGCTTTGACCCTACGACCCTTGCCACCAACTTCTTTAGCGACCCGTTCGCTGCGGACGGTTCGGGAATTGATGCGGTGATGGACAGTATTCCACCCACCAATATCGTTTTTGATAACTGCACCATGACCATGACCATTAACGGCCAAAACACGACCCAAGAGATCCCCAACTGCACCGGGGCTGCAGGTCAGACCGCCGATACCGTCTCAGTCATCGCAGCCGGCAACTCGACCTGTGAGGCCGATCTCACCATGAGTATCACCACTCCTGTCGCCATGACCTTCCCCTACAAAATCTGTTACACCAATATCAAAGAAGAGGCGTGTAATCAGGATCTCAAGTCACAGGTAGAGCAGTCGATGGCGCAGTCGGGTCAAGGGAGCAGTGGCACCCTCACCGTCAACTCCTACAATACGGTCTCATCTTGTAGCGCAGGGGCGATCACTGTCGACTTCTCCTCGCAGGCAGTCACTACAGCTCAAGGAAGCACCATCTCTTACTGAGTCGATAACTTAGCAGAACCCAATACGGGGCCTCACGGCCCCGTTTTGTCTAAAGATAACGACGGGTTAAGACAATAGGTACTCAGTGGACAACCACTGCAGAGAGGCCGTTTGCGGCAATGGGTTTTGGCATGAATCACCAACAGGGCGTGATACTCCTGAAAGATCTGCAGCTGATCCTCTCTTCCGACCCACGCTTGGGCAAAGATAGTACTTAACTTCTCATACGCTTCATCCCCCCGACACACCCCGACCCTAGAGCCGATGCGCCGGGTATAACTATCGATCACAAACTGCGGCCGATGAAAGGCGTAGAGCAGAATGTCATCTGCCGTCTCGGGACCGACCCCCTTCACCTGCAACAACTGCTGCCGCAGTAGTGCCGTCTGTCGTTGGCTAAGGGAGTGCATACCCCCTTCACTGCGGTACCAGTGACAGTATGCTCTCAGACGCTGACTCTTGACCCGAAAATAGCCCGAGGGACGAATCGCCTCAGCCACCACCTCAAACTCCGTGCGCAGAAGTGCCCGGGGCGACAATAATCGAGCCTGTTTGAGATTGGCGATCGCCCGCTCAACACTGATCCAGCTGGTATTTTGGGTGAGGATGGCACCGACCATCACCTCAAACGGACTCTCTGCAGGCCACCAGTATTGGGGACCGTAGTAGTGCAAAAGCTGATTGAAAACTTCTGTCAATACTATATCCTCTCTCTCCCCTGTTGCTTTGATGATATCCGCCGACGATCCAACCACTCATGTCTCCTTCAAATATCTCATCTTCGCCACTGCTCGAGCTAAAGGCGCTCGCCTCCCCACTATTTGGCCCCGTCTCGCTCACCCTTCACCATGGGGAGACCCTCATCATCTCCGGTCCATCGGGAGGTGGCAAGAGTCAACTCCTGCGGGCTATGGCCGATCTCGACCCCCACCAAGGTCAGGTCTTTCTGCACGATCAGGAGATGTCCTCTATCCCGGTCTGTGACTGGCGACGCCGGGTACAGCTGATCCCTGCCGAAAGCAGTTGGTGGGGAGAGCGTGTAAGCGACTGCTTTCACAGCCCTTCAACCGCCAGAATCGACCTCTTTGACTTTGATGCGGACATCCTCCTGCGCA
>JADFYS010000157.1 GCA_015232955.1 Gammaproteobacteria bacterium | reverse complement strand
GCCACAAATGCGGCATTCGCGGTGTAGCGCAGTTCACCCAAAAGGTGAAACGCAAATATTGTGGATTTCATTGCATATTTTATGATGTTGATGGGTATTCGTAGCGGTCAACTGCGGATTTTAGGATTTTGGGGCACCAAACCTCTGCTGTTTGTTGTAGTGGTTTGTTGTTGAGTTGTGTTCCATTCTATCTTGCAGGCCGTTTTTTTGCTGCACTGGCGGTTGATCGCAGCTTGTTTTTGTGAGATATCCTAAAAGTACGACGTTACTGCGTGCCATGCAGGTTCTTTACTCAGGATACCTGGAAACACTGGGTTTCAGGGAGTCGAGAAGGGTGGCTATTCAAGGCATGAAGACGCATGAATAGTCATTCTATTCAAAGGCTTCATAACGATCGAACGTCGCGCTTATCGGCTTTTTGGAACCAGCGTTTTCAGGTCTCTTGGGGATATACTCCAAGTCTGCTGTTATTAGCCATCATTTTTCTAACTCTTTTTGCGGGGTGCTTCTCAAACGCCTTTGCACTAGAAAAGGGAGAAAAACCGGAAAGTAATATCCACAATTTTCAGCCTCCCTCTAAAGCCTTGTTTGCATTTTTGCAGCAGGTTCTTCGCAGTAGTGATACTGTCAGAAACCTGGACGAGTCACTGCTCATTAGTCAGCAGGGGGTGTTGGCTGCCGAACACAATTTTGAGCTGCGCTTGGTCCCGCTGGCGACTTTGGGTGCGAGTAGTGGTCATGATTCACAATTGATTGGGATGGAGGGGAGAAAGCTGTTCTCAGGTGGCCAACAATTGACTGTTGGTGCCAAAGGGGAGCAGATTCAGTCGGATGATTATGTAATTACTCATAGCCATTCAGTGAATGGCTATATCCGTCTCTCTCAGGGGTTATTTCGTCGTTGGGATAGTAATTACACCCTCTACGATCTTGACCGTTCTCAGTTGCAGCATCAGCGTCAGCAGCTGGATAATTTGCGTCAGATTCAGTCCCTGTTGCTCACCTCTGCACGGGGTTATCTCGATGCGGTTTTGACAAAATTGCGCTGGGAGAGAGGCGCGCTCTCTCTCAAACGGAGTCGACTTCATTACCAAGAGGTGGAGTCGCGTTTTGCGTTGGGTTTGGTGGCTAAAAGTGATCTCTATCGCGCCAGAATTGCACTCTTAAATAGTGAGAATAGCCTTGAGAAGAGCCGCTACCAGGTTTCTGTTGCAGAGCAGAATTTGCGGGAGCAGTTGGCTGGTGGAAGCGTAGATGTGGTGGTTGAGATTCCGCAATTCACACCGGTTTTTCCTGAAAGGTGGCGTCAGTTGTTGCCCGATAGCCGTCTGGAGTGGTCGCTGTTACTGCTGGATAACCAACTTGGGGGGTTGGCATTTGCTCAAGCCAAACGCAACCTCTTGCCCGATATCTCCCTTGATCTATCGTTGGAGGAGCGAGGGAGTAGCAGCTCGTTTACTAGTGCAGCGGATGCTCTGGAGAGCAGTTGGAGTGCGCGACTACAGTTGCGCTCTGATCTCGATAATTTTGCTGAGCAGAGCGCTCTTCTGAGAGAGACCATCAACCGAGGGCGGAGGGTGCGTGAACAGGAGGCGTTAAGACGAAAAATTGCGCGAGAGGTGGATGACGCGTGGCAAGGGCTGCAAACGGCTGCAAAACAGCGTGCAATTGGATCAGAGCTGTTACAGCAGTCACACCAGTCACTAGAACTTGCTCAGCTCCGTTATCAACGGGGGCTTTCCAGTAACCTAGAACTTCTTGATGCCGAAGAGCAGATGCATACAGCAGAGATGGCGGTCGATAGCTATGAAGTTGAGTATGTTGTCGCCGCATTTACCCTTGCTCATCACTTAGGGATTCTCGATATGGATTGGGTGGCGCTCTCATTACCCGCAATGACTCCACCATGAACGGTAAGAGTGGTGCGCTTCTGCTCGGTCTGGTGCTTTTAGTGATTACGGTGATCGCCTCCTTTTTCGCCCTTGGTGAGGGTGATTCTGTGGTAGAGCGGGTCAAAACCTATCTGGTGGTTCCAACCTCATTCAAACTGATGGTGAATGAGCGGGGGGTGGTACGCCCGGAGCGGGTGGTGGCGATAAAATCATCTATCTCAAGCAATCAAGCGCAACTGGTCTGGTTACTGGAAGAGGGGCGTCGGGTGCAGAAGGGGCGGGTCATCGCCCGTTTTGATACCAAACCATTCATGGATAAGCATCAGTTGGCTGAGCAGGAGCTAATTGATCTCACGGCCAGTTATCAGGCTGCATTACGGGCGCAAGAGTTGCAGCAGGAGAGTGCGGAGGGGTTAATTGAGGCGGCTCAACGCAAGCTCGCTATTGCCAAGATTAAGGCGGATGACATCCATAATGGAACCGGACCGCTTAAAAGAGAGCAGCTGCAACAACAACAGCAGCAGCAGCAGCGGGAGCTCGAGTTGGCTGCCGCTGAACTGAAGGATTTCCAGATCCTGTTAGCGGATCAGCATGTGAGTCAGCGTGAGTTTCAAAAAGTGCGTAATACCCATCAACTCAAGCTGGAGTCTTTGCAGATGGCGCAGGCAGCTCTTGCCAATTTCGAGCGCTATGAGTGGCAGAGAATGTTGAAAGAGGCACAGGTGTTGATGGATTCGGCAGAGGAGGAGCTTGGTAGAGTTAGGCGTACCTCTGAAATTGAAGCGCAACGAAATCGTTCTGAAGTGGAAAAGTTTCGGCGAAGGGTGATTTCTGCCCAGAAAAAGGTTGATGCGGCTGCAAGAGATATTATCGCTTGTGATGTGGTTGCCCCCATTGCCGGTGTACTGCTGCACTCCAAGCTGCAGCGACAGGAGCGAAAGCAGAAAATTCAGCTAGGGGACACTATCTGGCAAGGGCAGACCTTTATGGAGATACCCGATACCAGTGGCTTAATTGCAGAGATTGAGGTTCGGGAGATCGATGTTGCCAAATTAGAACAGGGAATGAAAACGGAGATTACGATGGATGCACTCCCAGATAAGCGCTTTGGTGGCGAGTTGATCTCTATTAATCCCTTGGCTTCGGAAGACAGTGAGTCAGGCGTTCGTCGTTTTAAAGTACGGGTCCGTTTTCTAGAGAGGGCTTCTGCGATCCATGTTGGGATGTCTGCGAATGTCGCTGTGATACATCGGGAACTCCAAGATGTGCCCGCTATTCCGATAACAGCGCTAATGTACCATGAGGGTCGCCCCTATGTGCAGCGCTACTCATCCGAGAGTGGGGATGCCCGTTTCACTGTGGTGGAGTTGGGATATGTGGGAATAGAGTGGGCTGAGGTGATTACAGGGGTTGAATTGGGCGAAACGGTGGTTGTTGAGCCTAAAGTCACACCTCGGACCATATTTGATGGTTAACGACAGAAGCTCACTTCCCTACTGGCGCCTCTCCACCTTTTATCTCTTCTACTTTGCCAGCCTTGGTGCTCTGCTCCCCTATTGGGGACTCTATCTCCGCTCTCTGGGCTACGGGGCGGGGGAGATTGGCGAGTTGATGGCGGTGATGATGGTGACCAAGATCGTCTCGCCCAATATCTGGGGCTGGATTGCCGATCACAGCGGTAAAAGTATGACAGTGATCCGTTGGGGGTCGCTCCTCTCTCTCTGCTCATTTCTCGCGGTATTTCGGGTCGAGGGGTTTCTGTCGTTAGCGGTGGTGATTTTTCTCTTCAGTTTCTTCTGGAATGCGACTCTCCCCCAGTTTGAGGCGGTGACTCTGGGATATTTGCGACAGGAGCTGCACCGCTATAGCTGGATACGGGTCTGGGGGTCCATCGGCTTTATTATTGCTGTGCTTGCCATTGCCCCTGTTGTGGAGACACATGGAATTGCGCTGCTGCCATGGCTGTTGGCGCTACTCTATGGCGCGATCTACCTCTCCAGCCTGCTGGTGCATGAACCGGGAGTGCAACCACATCCTCACGCCTCGCTCTCGCTGCTCCAGGTGTTGCGGCAGCGGGAGGTGTTGCTCCTGCTGGGGGTCGCCTTTTTGATGCAGGCGAGTCACGGCGCATACTACAGCTTTTATTCGCTCTATCTCGAGCAGTATGGCTACTCGAGCGTGGTGATTGGACAGCTCTGGGCGTTGGGGGTGGTGGTTGAGGTGGCGATATTTATGGTGATGTCGCCTCTTATCTCCCGTTTTGGGCTGCGTTCTCTGCTGCAATGGTCACTGGCGTTGACTGCACTCAGGTGGTTGTTTACTGCCACTTTCCCGCAATGGTTGGGAGTGATGGTGGCAACACAGAGCCTCCATGCAGCCAGTTTCGGGATTTTTCATGCCGTGGCGATCTCTCTTTTTCATCAGGCCTTTCCCGGACGGCTGCAGGGGAGGGGGCAGGCCCTCTACAGCAGTATCAGTTTTGGTGCTGGCGGGGCGATCGGTGCCTTGGTAAGTGGTTATGTCTGGGAGCTCTCCTCCCCCCGGGATATCTTTCTGGTGGCGGCGGCCCTCTCTACTCTGGCGCTGTTGGTCTCTCTTCAGGAGAGGGGCGTAGAAGATGAAAAATAGATCTTCAATCCATAGTGGTGATAAGGTAGCATTTTGCGACAGGGATGAGGAGGGGTCTATTGGCAGATAAAATTGCGGTTTCAAAAGCGGCAGCGATACTCGGTGTTAGCAGGCGCGATCTACAACAGCTGATTCGTCAGGGGCAGCTGCATGCTGACAATGGTCAGCTTGATGTCGAGGAGTTGAGTCGTCTCTATCCCCGTTTCTCGATGGAGGAGTGCCCGGAGCTGGAGCGGGTGAAGGTGATTAAAGCGACCTCTTTTGGACGCAGAGTTGCGAGTGAGGTTGCCCCTGAGACCGATGAGCTGGAGTTACGACTGGCCAAACGCGACCGTGATCTTGCCGTGGCAAGAGCAGAGGCGAAACGGTTTCGCGCACTGGCCGAAGGTCTGATCAAGGAGCTGGAGCGGTCGCGGATAGATGCCAATAGCGCACAACTGGAGCTACTGGAGTCCCTGATGCGTTGGATTACCGCTCATAATTGTGATACTTGAATGGGATCGAGTCGGGCGAAATAGAAGCTCTCTTAGTGCCTTGAGCGTATGAATATCAGCTGATGATGCTCCTTCTGCTCACCTTTGGGTTGACTGTTCCCTTTGTGATGGTGGTTCGTCTCGAGCGCGAAGTTGCCGATCTCAAGCAGCAGTTAGAGCAGGTAATTCGCAGTGATGTTGTAGCTCGTGAGACTGAAAAGGGTTCCACTGCTGTCCCAATCAATGATACTACCCATGAGAACCCTGTTGCTGTCGTAGAAGTTACTCCAACTCTCAAGTCGAAAACCGAACCGCTCTCGCCGCAGTTACCTTTTTTCAGACTCCTCGCAATAGACAGACAATTGCTCCTTGGCAAGTGTTCCCGACTTTGCCCTCGACAATTGCTCCT
>JADFYS010000156.1 GCA_015232955.1 Gammaproteobacteria bacterium | reverse complement strand
AATCAGACGGAAGAGGTAGAGGAAGGCGATGGGTCCAGCAAGAAAGATGACCACCATCGGCAGACGGTACTCTGCACTCATAATCGCGTTATAGAAGATCCAGCGCCCGCCAAATCCTGAAAGAGGGGGGACCCCGGAGACCGCAATAATCCCGATCAGCACCGCGATAAATGAGAACGGCATTAGGGTGATCAACCCTCCCATCTTGTACATCAATTTGGTACCGGTCTGCTTCGCCACCCCACCGAGGGAGAGGAAGAGCATCGACTTGTAGATATAGTGGTTAATGACAAACATCAGCGCCATCAACCAGCCAAGGTGGTTCATGAGGGCGAGACCGAAGAGGGCGTAGCCCATCTGGCCAATGGAGGAGTAGGCGAGCAGCCGCTTCGCATCCTCTTGATAGATCGCCATCATATTGCCAAGCAGTGCCGACAGCGCCCCGATCCAGAGCATGACATGAGTCAGCTCAACCCCGTAGAGCGACTGTTTGCCCATATTGAGCAGAAGCATCATCAGACCAAACAGCCCCGCCTTGAGGAGGATCCCCGAAACCATGGGGGAGACATCGGTCTCCGCCTCGGCGTGGGCACCCGGAAGCCAGATATGGAGGCCAATAGAGGCGGTCTTGGTCATAAAACCGATGGCGAGAAGGATAAAGATCCACGGTGCCAACGGTGGCGCCACATCCCCCAATGCCGTCAGAAGGAAAATAGACTCCCCTTGGGCGGCAAGGGCAAAGCCGGCAAGGATAAGAAATGCACCACCTAGCGAGAAGAGGATGTAGGAGAGGGCGTGCGGCTCCGACTCCTTGCCACGGGCGATGAGGAGATAGGAGCCGATGGTTAACGACTCCCACGCCGCAAAGAAGTTGAAAGAGTCTTCGGCGTGAATCAACATCACCAGGCCGGCATACATCAGCATCGATGCCGGATAGAAGCCGACGCGCCGCCCCTGCTGCTGGAAACTGGCCAGGAAGATGATCGGCCCACCAATCAGAATAATCACCGCAAAGATGAGCTGCAGCGGATTATATTCTGCAAAATGGAGGATGAAGAACCCCACCATACCCGCAATAGCGACACTATTTTTCACCCGTGCCGGCAGCCAGTCAAGCAGGATGAAGGCAAAAGCGAAGAGCAGGGGCAGAGAGTGAAGCAGGTTTCCGTGGAGAGATATCTCACCCCAGAGGTAACCGAGGAGCCACCCTCCCACCAAGGTTGTGGTGATTACACCCCGTTTCACCAGAGAGCATTTAATCATCACCTCACCCTCTGGACGCCGCTTGAGGGCGTAACCGAACCAACGGAAGAGGTATCCCGCCTCGAGCAGGGCACCAAAGAGGATCAGACCTATCAGGGTATACTCCCCCTCCGCAGCAAGAAGGTGAATCAGATCCCACTTGGCATAGAAGCCGGGAAACGGGGGGAGACCGATCAGTAGCGCAATAAAGCTGATAAAGGCGAAGAGGAGCAGCGGCTCCTGACGGAGGACACTCCAGTCACTCAGCTTGCGCCCGGTAATAAGCCCCGAGATCCAGAACAGCCCCGCTTTGGAGAGCGCGTGGGCGAGGAGGATACCGCCGCCGATGTAGAGATAGTTCTCTCCCAACAGATCACGAAGACCGACCACCGCCAGGATGAGCCCCATCTGCCCCACCGACGAATAGCCGAGAAGACGCCGGTCATTCTCCTGCGACAGCGCAAAGAGGTTGGCAGTGATAAAGGTGACAATACCGATGACGGTGGCGATCTCGCGCCACTCACCCCCCCCAATCAGCAGCAGCTTATCGATCGCCACCACCGCAGCGACACCCGATGCGGCAGAGAAGATGGCAGAGAAAGATGGGTGAGATGATTGGTAGATATCGAGCGCCCAGCCATTGGCCGGAAACGGTTTCAACTCCACCACCAGCGCCATAAACATCAACAGAAAGGCGAGCGTCCCCCCGTGAACCATCCCCGAAGAGAGGTGGGCGATATCATCAATATTGAGGGTGGCGGTCGCGTGATAGGTGAAGATGATCCCGATAAGGAGCATAATCGAGATCAGCTGCGAGATAATCAGATACTTAAAACCGGAAGCGAGAGCGTTGGCGTCTTCAGAGAGGAGTATCAGGCCACCGGCCGATATCACCATCAACTCGATGAAGACAAAGAGGTTAAAGAGATCTCTTGTCAGAATGATGCCGCAGAGCGACATGGTGAAGACGATCAGGACCACCATCGCCCGCCGACCGATACGGAGCATACTCACCCGAAGATAGATGGCAGAGAAGAGTCCGGTCAGGGAGACAACAAGCAGCGCCACAGCCTCGCTCAACCCCATTCTGAGGTTAATCACAAAGGGGGGTCGCCCCCCCGCAGTCAACACCTCAACCGGTGCCACACCACCCCAGGCGAAGGCGACGACCCAACTGGCTGAGATCCAGCTCATCACCGCCAGGGTCATCAAAGTGATGCTATACGCTACCCTTCGCTGATCATCCCGCAGAAAGCCGAGAGAGAAGGCCGAAGCCAGGGCGATTGCGATGAGAAACAGGATATTTACCATTTCAGCTCCCTGAACTTGGAGATATCAAGCGTCCCTTTGGTGACGAAGAGGCGGTAGGTGAAGGCCAACATCAGTGCAGTCACCCCCAGGCCAATCACAATTGCGGTCAGAACCAGCGCCTGAGGGAGGGGATCGATAATCCGCGTCACCGCGTCAGCGACCGGTACGGCATCATCGAGGATCGGAGCGGTACGCCCCCGCATATAGCCGACTGCGACCATCACCAGATTGACCCCGGTGCTGGCGATGACAAAGCCGACAATCATCCGCAACATATTACGATTGGTGAGTGCACCAAAGATACCGATGAGAATAAGGATAAAGCCGGTAGCCATCGCAATATCCGCCATTACCGCTCCTCCGTCTTTGAGAGTTTGAGGAGCATGGAGCTAAACTCTGCCCCCACCTTGAGACCAATTAAGGTGTAGATAATAGGGATGGCGCCAGCGGAGAAGATCGTGCCATAACTCCCCAAGGGCAGGATTCGGTTATCGAGGAATCCACCCGCAACGAAGATCCCGAGAACACCAATGACCACATAAAGCAGTCCCGATGTAGACTCTACCACCGCGATAAAGCGGCTGTTAAAAGGGCGTAACGGGTCAGCGAGAAGCAGCATTAACGCCGCCGAGGCGAGGATCGCGCCCCCCTGAAAGCCGCCTCCGGGGGTCAAATGGCCATTGATAAAGACATAACAGCCCAATAGCAGGATAAGCGGCACCAACAGACGGCTCCCGGTAGAGAGCAGCTCCCCCGCTGGAGGGAGATCGCTGACTTTCCCCCCTTTCTGCATCCCCTTGCTCAACACCATGCCGATAATGGTCGATGCGAGAAAGAGGACCGTCACCTCGCCCAGGGTATCGAGGCCGCGATAGGTGACAATAATCGCGGTTACGATATTGGCCGCGCCCAGATCCTGTGCGGTATGGGACGCATAGTAACGACCCACCTGATTGAGCTCACTGTCTGGACTAAAACCGGCCTGAAGCGCAAAGAAGAGCGTTCCGAGAGCGGTCAGCAGAAGAAGGACAAAGAGATGTCTAACCACGATCACCTCCCCGCACCCGAGACAGGACAAAGAAAAAGAGGAAGGTGGTGAGGCCACTACCGATAGCCGCTTCGGTCATCGCCACATCGGGGGCAGCGAGAAGGAGATACTGCACCGAGGCGAGAAGACTCACCAGTCCTGAAGAGAGAATAATAATAGGGAGACTCCTCCCGGGCTGAATCGCCACCAGTGCCGCACCTACCATCACTACAGATAGCAGCAGGCTCATTGCCAACAGCAGCTCACTCATCCCCGTTCTCCCTGATCATTCGTGTTGCGTGCAGTGCGATCCTCAGCCAGATGATCAACCACCGTTGTCGCCGTCTTATGGGCACCACTGCGGTGGGCAGCCCGTGCCAAAAGGTGAGAAGAGAGGGGGTTGGTAAAAATGAGAAAAACACCGATAAGCAATAGCTTTAACGCCCATGTCGGCTGGAGGAAGGCCGCACCGGCCAAGGTCAAAAGCGTGCCGAGGGTCGTCGCCTTGGTTCCGGCCTGAATCCGGTTATAGATGTCAGGCATCCGCCACAGCCCCAGCCCACCTAAAAGGAGAAAAGAGGTTCCGGCTACCAGTAACAGCCCGCCAAGCAGGTCAAAAACAATCACTACAACCCCCGTTCGAGATAGCGGGCGATGACAATCACTCCGAGAAACGAGAGCAGGGCGTAGACCAGGGCGACATCGAGATAGATCTCGCGTTGCTCTGCCAGAGCCGCAAGGACGATTCCGGTGATTGAGGCGATGGTGATCACATCAAAAGCGACGACACGATCCGCAGCCACCGGCCCTTTGATAAAGCGTGCCAAGGCAAAAAGCACCGCTGCTCCGGCGAGAGCGGCCGCAAGATAGATCAGTAGCTCAACCATAAATCACCTCTAGATAGGTCTCAAATCCGCTGACAATCTCCCGGGTCGCCTCTTCGATATCGGTGGTGGTCACTGTGACCCAGTGGATGTAGAGCCACTCCCCCTCCAGCTCCACGGTCAGAGTTCCCGGTGTAAGGGTGATCGAATTGGCCAACATCAGTCGCCCCATTCGGCTCTTGAGTCGAGTTCGGACTTTGACAATACCGGGGTTGATAGGCAGCTGCGGTGAGAGGACGATCTTTGCCATCCGCAGATTGGAACGCACCAGTTCGAAGAAGAAGTGGCCATAGTAGCGGAATCCGGCAATTACCGCCTGTCGCGATAGGCGAAACTCGGTAAAGAAGGAGAGTCCCTGATGACAAAAGAGGGTGATCACCAAAGAGATGATCGTGCCGACAAGCAACACATCCCCGTCAAGACGCCCCATAAGCATCATCCAGAAGAGGAGAAGTGTCGCAAAGAGGACTAGCGAGTCGCGTCTTTGACCCATCTGAATAAAATTGATATCCCTAAAAGTTCGTTCCTGAACGGTCACACCGTGTAGACCGTCGCCATTGACACACTTTGTCAACCCGATGTTACGAGACGACGCCAACAGTGCATTGTCGTCTCAATGTCGTCTTCAACTGGCTATCAGTTTACACCTTGTCATCAGAGCCGCAAAACCCTTTTTTGTGAAAGTTGTGTGACACCACCACCGTTTATCACCGTTCCACTAGAGCGGAAGTAGCTGATATCCTAAGTATTGATCACGCTCATACTGAAGATCGGAAAGCAAAGTGCCTCCTCGCCGGTATTGAGCGATTTTCAGTCAAACCCACAGCACCACAGCCCGACCTCTGAATTTATACCCAAAAAACCTGGGTATATACCCAAGATACCTGAAAACGCTGGTTCCAGAAAGCCGATAAGCGCGACTCTTCTGCGTTATGAAGCCTTTGAA
>JADFYS010000155.1 GCA_015232955.1 Gammaproteobacteria bacterium | reverse complement strand
TTTCATTGCATAATTATGATGTTGATGGGTATTCGTAGCGGTCAACTGCGGATTTTAGGATAATCACCACAAATCGGTAACAACTAAGGGGAGCAGCGTGACCACAGAGATCGATCCAGAGGAGCTTGAAGAGCTCCGTTTAGGCTTTGAGTTGGCAGATAAGAACGGTGACGGTCACATCAATCAGGAGGAGTTCTTCGCTTTTACCCTGGATCTGATCGGCGAGGCCACCCAAGAGGAGAACGCCATCGGTTTTGCCGAAGCCGACGCCTACCATAACGGTGTTATCAACTTTGAAGAGTTCATCAACTGGTGGCGCAGCACCATTAGCGATTAGGGGTTCGGCAACAGCTGCAGCTGCCGCATCCGATTGACCACCGCAACCAACTCCTGCAGTCTCGGCATGGCAAAGTCCCCACAGAGATAGGGGGGAAGGGTGTCCAGCCCCTCTGCTGTCATCTGCGTCAACTGCTGCTGCAGCGCTGGCACCAGATCGCACGGGCGCTCCTGACGCTCCAGGCGGGCGATAAGATAGCCGATGGCCAGAAGCTGCCCCCGATCCACCAGCTGCTCCAGCCGGGTCAGCTCCATCTCCTCCCTTCCGTAACGGAGAAGACGGGTCGCCACTGCCTGAATCCGCGGGCGATGATCTTCTGTCTCTGGCGAGAGAGAGTGAGGAAGCGCCAGACGCGGCGTCGACTGCAGTGGTGGAAAAGTTCGATCCACCCCTTCTCCGGCCAGCGCCTTCGCCTCTGCGGTGACATCACGACAGCGGTAGTGGTCGAGCATAACCACCGTATCTGCCGTTCGGAAAAACGCGCCACTCCCCCCCGCAACCAGCACCACCGCCACCCCCCGCTCAGCGGAGAGGGAGGTGATCTGCTCCACCAAAGGGGTGATCGGCTCCTGCTCTTGACGGACCAGTGCCTGCATCCGTTCATCACGAAGGAGAAGATTACTGGCCGAGGTATCCTCATCCAGAAGCAGGGTGCGGCAGCCGGTCGCCAACGCCTCCATAATATTGGCCGCCTGCGAAGTGCTGCCACTACTGTTTAGGCTGGAAAAGTGACGAGTGTCAATCCCTTGCGGTAGATTATTGATAAAAGGGGTGATATCGACCCCGGACACCGCCCGACCATCTTCCGCCCGAATCTTGCAGGCTGCGCCATCCGTCACCACCTGTTCCCGGCCGTCGCCGGGGATATGGTTATAGACCCCCAACTCCAACGCATGAAGCAGGGTCGATTTACCGTGAAAACCGCCCCCAACAATTAGCGTCACCCCTTGGCGGATCCCCAGTCCAGTCACCGCACCTCGATGAGGGGTCTCTATCGTCACCGCAAGAGTCGCTGGCGCCTCAAATGGCACCGCCCCAGAGAGCGGACAATCACTCACCCCGCTCTCACGGGGGAGGGTAGCGCCGTTGGCCACAAAGGCGACCAGCCCAAGAGGCCGAAGCTGCTGACGCAGCGACTCCTGATCCTCTGCACTATTGAGGTGGGCGGTGATCAGATCCTCCTCTGCAGAGAGGGCATCCACGCCACTGGCGATCAGCTGCGGCAGCTCTTCAAAGAACATCTCCTGCGCCTGACGACTATTCACCCGCCGCAGATCGGCAGGAAGCGCCAGCCGAAAGCGGATCTCACACCCCAGAGCAGAGATCACCACCGCATTTCGCTGCAGCAGCTGCTGCCCTAACCGGGTAAAAGAGATCTCACCACTGCGCCCCGAGCCACGATTACCGCGAACATGGCGTCGCAGCGCCGCATGAAAACTGCGCCCAATATAGTCCTCAAGGGCGGTAATACGAATAGGAAGATTGAGAAAAGAGGGGGGAAAGGCGAGCCTTTCGGCCGAGAAGATGAGGCGACAGCGAGAGGGTTCAGCAAAGGGATCCCCCTGGACATGGTCGATCTCCAGCACCGCATGGGGGTAGTGATATCGCCCCTCCAGCCGCTTATAGCTTTTGTAGCCGCGGCGATCAATCTCCTTCAGAAGTGACTTAAGACGCTGCACCGCTGCAGAGAGGTGTCTAACCTAACCCACAGGCTCATGGGCGGGAAGCCCCATCCGGCGTCGCAGACGGTCATCAATACCACTCTGCTGCAGGATACGGAAGATGGTCCGCCCCAACTTCGGCCCGAAAACGGCATTCAGATGGGCTTCGGGGTCAAAATCGAGGCCATCGAGGATATTCTTGAGATAGAGGCCGGTCTCAGTCTCCCCTTCAAGATCAAGCTGACGGTTAAAAAAGAGGGTATCGGGATCCTCTGTGCGGGTAGCGAGTTGCCAAAACCCGGAAAAATCTCCGCTTATCCGCACATCCCACTTCACATCACCTCGACGACCGCGCACCGGTACCAGCAGCGCAGATTTCAGTTCAAACAGCAGTTCGGTATCGATATCACGGATATAGATCGAGACTCTCTTGCCATCGAGATCACTCAACTGCTCGCGCACCGCCTGACCTTTTAACATATGATTGATAAGGCGGGTCTGAACCTCGGTGTGAAAACCGTCCGGAACCACCCCCACAACCCCTTTGATGGCACTTAGAGCCTTGTTCATATCTCCCCCTCTTCTCTCTTGCACGATATAGTGACCATGGTAGGTGGAAACGGCACTACCCTCAACCCTACGGACAAAAAAAAGCCGCATTAGATGCGGCTTTTTCTCTGCGAAGTGTACGCTTACATCGCCCGCAGCCGAGCGTTTAAACGACTTTTATAACGGGCCGCACTATTGCGGTGTATTAATCCCTTGTTGACACTCTTGTCTATCCGCGGCACAGCGATACCGTAAGCGGCAGTTGCGGCCTCCCTGTCTCCGGTATCAATCGCCTTGAGGACATTCTTCATTGATGTCCGCAGGGTAGAACGCTGAGCGCCGTTATGAATGCGGCTCTTCTCCGCTTGACGGGCGCGTTTTTTCGCTTGTGCTGAATTGGCCAACTGACTACTCCACTAAGATTCGGAAAACGGTATATCTACAAAAGGTCGGCGATTATCCAAAAGAAGGAGGTCTCTGTCAAGGACTTTCACTCTGGTTTTTTAGGATCATCACTGCCAATGTCATTAAGTTAAGTTAAGGGTGGGGATCTCCGCTACCCGATTGGCGGGACGCCGTAGACCCATCCATGGGGGCTTGGCGATGGCGTCCATGCCATCGACACCCGCCAATCGGGTAGCGGACATCCCTTCGCAGTCACTAAATAAATAGCATTGTCATCACTGCTGCTGATAATGGAGCGAGAGATAAAATGAACGCCCCGCACTGTTGTAGCCCCGAATCGACTCATAGTCACGATCCAGCACATTTTCCGCCTTGGCCTGAACCGTCCATGACGGTGCCAACGGGTAGCGCAGCTGGAGATCGACGGTGGCGTATCCAGCGACCCGATCCCGATTGGCAACATCACTATAGCTGCTACTGCGGCCATGAACGATGGTCTGGAGCACCGTTTTTGCTCCAAGGCGGTACCCCAGATCCAGCTTCATGGTTGCGCGAGGGCGCTGAATGAGCTGTTGATCACTGTCCAGATCCCGGGTTTCGAGGATATTCACCACCGCTGCCGTCTGCCAGCGGCCGCCACTGAGACGAAATGACGCCTCGATCCCGTCAAGCCGGGCACGATTGACATTTTGAGGCTGCCAGAAATAGATCTCGGGATCGACCTCTACCCAGGCGATAAGATCTTGAACATCCGTGTGGTAAGCGCGTAGCTCCCAGCCACCCCACTCCGGGCTTCCCACCAGAGAGAACTCTGTTGTTTGTGACGATTCGGGCCGAAGGGTGGCGTTACCGGAGCCGGGATAGAAGAGATCATTAAAGGTGGGGGCACGAAACGCCGTAGCGACAGCACCGGTAAAGCGGAGATCCGCACCCAGCGCCCGCCCCCAGGTGACCGAACCAGTGTTGGCTCCGGCGTAGCTGCTGTTACTGTCGTGGCGCAGACCGATAATAAGGCTATCCTCTTCTGTCTCGTGCTGAAGCTGGACGAAGTAGCCGCGATTATCGCGCTCGTTGGTGGCGTAAGCGGTACTCCCACCCACCCCATCCCGTAACAGATCAACCCCGGCTGTGAGGAGATCATCATTGGCGAGCAGCCAGTCGTTCTGCCAGTTGAGTTGACTACGACGGGTGGTGAAGTGATCACTGACCACCCCATCCAGTAACTCATCACTCTCATCCCGACTCTCTCCCAGAGTGATGCGCATCTCCCACGCCGCATCCACTCGCCACTTCACGGCAGCCTGGGCCGTCTGCTGTAGGATGGTAGTCGCGTAGTCACCCACACTGTCCCATTGACTGTCATAGTCACCATCGGCCTCGGTGCGGAGCAGGGTCACCCCCGCGTCAAGATCCCGACTCAAACTACGCTGTAGATTGAGGGAGAGCGCGCTGTTGCGATAGCCATCATCATCGGGATGGTTATCCCTAAGGGCAGAAAAACCGTCACTACTCCGGCGTGAGGCGGAGAGGGCGTAACGATTGGCCCCACTACTGCCACTCACCCCGGCGCTAACCCCCTGTGTCTGGTACGAACCCCCCTCTACCGTCGCATTCAGACGCGGTGGCCCCTCGCCGCGCAGAGTGAAGATCTGGATAATCCCCCCCACCGCATCGGCCCCATAGAGCTGTGATCGCGGACCGCGGACGATCTCGATATGATCCACCTGATCGAGAGCGATATGCTGCAAAGATGCCGTTCCTAACGATGCCGACCCGATTCGCACCCCATCCACCAGCACCAGCACCTGACTCGAACCGGTACCACGCAACATCAGGTTCATGGTGGTGCCGAGACCTCCGTTGCGACTCATCACCACGCCCGGTGTCCCATCCAACAGCTGTATCAGATCCGCCGCCTGACTGGCGACAATCTGCTCTCGGCTGAGGATCGTTACCGGCGCCAGCGTCTCATCGACACTCTGTGCGGTACGGGTTGCAGTCACTTCGACCGCAGAGAGCGCTAGCGCCTCTGTGGCAATAGCTTGGGAAAATGGGGTGAGGCAGGCAACAGCCGGCAAAAGAAGGGGTAGATGACGCATGGAGGACTCCGAAAGGTGAAACAGGTCGATGATGGCACAGCGGAATCATCCCACCTCCTTCGGTATCGGGTCCCGTGTGCCGCTTCTGCGTCAGCATACGGAGAACCGTTCCCCCCAATCTCCCGTTGGGCGGATCTGTGACGCAGGAGAGGCAGGTTTCCTGACTTGCAGATCACAGTTTTTCACCGCCTTCCCAACTCTTCCGAGTCAGTGACACTCTGGTAAAAACTCCCTGCCTACAGTTGCGGGGACAGTCGGGGGGGGTGCCGTTGCACCACCCCTGTTCCCTTTTAACCCATAACGGGCACCTCTCCGTCGCCGGGGATTGTAAAGAGGATGACAACAAAACTCAAACTCCGATTGTCCGAATGCGCTCAGTCCCCCCTCACAATGTAGGTTGATAGATATGTGCAGCGGTCAACTGCGGAT
>JADFYS010000154.1 GCA_015232955.1 Gammaproteobacteria bacterium | reverse complement strand
GTCTGCACCAGAGTCGCCTCCATCGTCTTCAGGCCGCTTAAAAAGCGTCCGAGCCGCGCTTCGCCCTCTCCCCTCTCCGCCGCCCCTGCGGTCGATATCAGGAGAAGCGCAATCATCACCCCCCATTTTGCCATCACTTCACCTCGCTTCACTTGCGTCCTCAATCACGAACGGGGGGCGGGGCAAGCACCTCACGCGAACCGTTCGCCTGTAGTGGTCCCACCACCCCGGCCGTCTCCATATCCTCGACCATCCGTGCTGCACGGTTATAGCCGATCTTCAACCGTCGCTGAATCCCCGATACCGACGCCTTGCGGCTCTCGGTTACAATCTCAATCGCCTGGTCATAGAGGGGATCACTCTCACTCTCTCCACCATAACCACCACCGCCGCCGGAATCCCCGCCCCCGCCGCTCTCATCGGGACCGGTGAGGATCTCATCAATATAGTCCGCCTCTCCCCGCTGGCGGAGATCATCGACCACGGCATGGACCTCGTGATCGTCGACAAAGGCGCCGTGTACCCGCTCTGGTACCGACCGCCCCGGGGGGAGATAGAGCATGTCACCATGACCGAGGAGGGTCTCTGCCCCCATCTGATCAATTACGGTGCGCGAATCGATCCGCGATGACACCTGAAAGGCGATACGGGTGGGGATATTGGCCTTAATCAGGCCGGTGAGGACATCCACCGATGGCCGCTGGGTGGCGAGAATGAGGTGAATTCCCGCTGCCCGCGCCTTCTGCGCCAGACGGGCGATCAGCTCCTCCACCTTCTTCCCCACCACCATCATCATATCCGCCAGCTCATCAACAATGACAACTATGTAGGGGAGCGGTTCCAGCTCCGGTGGTGATTGTGGCTCATCCTGCAGCGGATCGGGGGTGAAGAAGGGATCAGTGATCGCTTCGTTGGCAGCAATGGCATCACGGATCTTTTTGTTAAATCCGGCGAGATTGCGCACCCCCATCTTCGCCATCAGTTTATAACGCCGCTCCATCTCCGCCACACACCAGCGCAGCGCGTTCTGCGCATCTTTCATATCGGTCACCACCGGCGACAGCAGGTGGGGGATGCCGTCATAGATGGAGAGCTCCAACATCTTGGGATCGACCATAATCAGCCGAACCTCTTTCGGGGTCGCATTAAAGAGGAAGCTGATGATCATCGCATTCACCGCCACCGACTTTCCGGAGCCGGTGGTTCCCGCCACCAGCAGATGGGGCATCTTCGCCAGATCCACCGCCACCGGATTGCCACTAATATCCTTTCCCAAGGCGATGGTCAAGGGAGATTTCGATTTTTGATAGACCTCTGACTTCACCGTCTCTGAGAGGTAGACCATATCCCGCTTCTCATTGGGGATCTCGATACCGATGGTGGTCTTACCCGGGATCACCTCTACCACGCGCACACTCATGGTGGAGAGTGAACGCGCCAGATCTTTGGCGAGATTGGTGATCTGACTCACCTTGACCCCGGGGGCGGGCTGAATCTCAAACCGGGTCACCACCGGACCGGGGTGGACCGACTCTACCGCCACCTCGATCCGAAAATCGCGGAGTTTCGCTTCGAGCAGACGCGACATCTCTTCAAGCGACTCACGCGAGATCTCAATCCGGGTCTCGGGGGGATCATCCAGGAGATCGATGGCCGGAAGTTCAAAATCGGCGCCACTCCGAACCCGGGGGAGCGCTGCAGGAGTGGGTTGCGGCCGCATCTCATTAATCACCGGGGTCTGCCGCGCTTTCGGCTCAGAGACCGGGATATCCTCTTTGGGGGTGAATACCGGTTCAATTCGTGGCGGTTTTCGATCCTCACTCTTCACCACAGGGGGGGGCGGGATCTCCGCTTCCGCTTCCGCCTTCTCCTCTGCCCGTTCCCGCGCCTCCCGCCATCGCTGCAACCGCCCCCGCAGCCCCTCTTTGAGACGGAGGAGAGCTCCTTGAACCGAAGCGATTGCACGCAAAGTATAAGCACCAATTCGTTCCGTCAGCTGGATCCAGGAGATACCGGTGAGGACCGTAATTCCGGTGAGAAAGAGGGCGAGCAGGAAGAGGGTCGCCCCCAGTGCGCTAAAGAGCTGCACCAGCCCCTTCTCCGCCACCAGCAGTCCGAGAAGACCGCCACTGAGCGAGGGGTCAGGGATAGTGCCAAAACCGGCCCCAAAGTGGATATGGGTCAAACCGCTGCCGGTGACCATCACCAGGAGAAAGCCGGAAACCTTGATAAAACGGGGGAGCTGCACCCCGCTATCCCGCCGCTGCTCGCGAAAGATGATCCACGACAGATAGGAGATAAGCAGCGGAAAGATATAGGCCATCAGTCCAAAGAGGTTGAGGAGGAGATCGGCAACCCAGGCGCCGGCCTGCCCTCCGGAGTTGCTTATGCGCGTCGTGACCCCGCTGGTTGAGAAGCTGGGATCATCGGGGTGAAAGGTGAGGAGCGCCAGTAGCAGAAAAATGGCGACACTATTGACCAGGATCAGCCCCCCTTCTCGCAGACGACGCTGTAGCTGATGCGCTATTCTCTCTTCCGGAGCCTTGTTAACCGATGCCTGACTCAAAATTACTGCCTGTCACCAAAAAAGCGGTAATTATACCCCCATCCCCCCGTTAGCGTTGATATTTGTCGCCCCTCGACCACAGTCAGGGGCGCTGCCCCTCTCTTCAGAAGTCAGATTAACAGTTTACCCCTCCTCCCCCTTTTCGTACCATAGGGACTTTCCCTTGGCCCACTGACACAGGAGCACTCCATCACCATGAGTGAAACCCAACACCACCCCCTCATCATCCTCGGCTCCGGTCCCGCCGGTTATAGTGCTGCGGTCTACGCCGCCCGCGCCAACCTTAAGCCGATGATTATCACCGGTATGCAGCAGGGGGGGCAGCTGATGTCCACCACCGAGATCGACAACTGGCCCGGGGGGAGTGAAGGGTTGCAGGGACCGGAGCTGATGCAGCAGATGCTGGAGCACGCCCAGCGCTTTAACACCGAGGTGATCTTTGATCACATCCACACCGTCTCTCTCGGGCAGCGCCCCTTCACCCTCGATGGCGACTCCGGCAGCTATAGCTGTGACGCCCTGATTATCGCCACCGGCGCCTCTGCCCTCTACCTCGGTCTCGACTCTGAAGAGAAGTTTAAAGGACGGGGGGTCTCCGGCTGCGCCACCTGCGACGGTTTCTTCTATCGTGGTCAGAAGGTGGCGGTGGTCGGTGGCGGCAATACTGCGGTCGAAGAGGCGATCTACCTCTCCAATATCGCTGAACATGTCACCGTAATTCACCGTCGCGACAAGTTTCGTTCAGAGAAGATCCTCGCCGACCAGCTGCTGGAGAAGGCGAAAAACGGCAATGTCACCATCCTCTGGAACAGTGAGGTCGATGAGATTTTGGGAGATAGCAGTGGCGTCACCGGGGTTCGCCTCAAAAACCGTGACGACGACACCCTGAGCGAGATCGAACTCACCGGGGTCTTTATCGCTATCGGCCACAAACCCAACACCGATCTCTTCACCGGCCAGTTGGAGCTGGATCACGGTTACATCGTCACCCGCTCTGGCCGCGCTGGCGGTGCTACCGCCACCTCCATCCCCGGGGTCTTCGCTGCCGGAGATGTCGCTGACCCGATCTACAAGCAGGCGATCACCTCTGCCGCCTCCGGCTGTATGGCGGCTCTGGACTGCGAGCGTTTTCTCGAAAATCAGGAGTAACCGCTCTGAAATAGGGTTATCGGGGACGATCGTGGCTGTAATGTCGTCCCCGATTTAACAAGTTCTGATCTCTCTCTGCTTCTACATCCCCCTGTGTCGTTCTCCCTCTACCCTCTCCTCCGCCACTGGGGCAGGGATCTCCAGCTCGCTCTCTTTATCATCCTCACGCTTCAAGGGTCTCGACTGCTCCTCATCTTCTGGTTTTACGATCAACGGAGTGGCAGTGGCCCGGGAGATCTCCTCCAGACCCTCTTCACCGGCCTGCGCTACGATATCTCTACCGCTGCGAGCTGGACTCTTCTCACCTTTCTCCTCGCGCCGATCCTGATTGCCCTTCGCCGACGGCACTGGCTCCAGACGCTACGCAAACGGGTCGCTACTCTCTATCTTCTCTGCGCTACCCCTCTCTTCGCCGCCAACCTCGTCTTTTTTGATGAGTTCGGGGATCAGTTTAATCAACGCATCTTCGCCCTCGCAGAGGATGCCACCACCGCCATCTTAATCACCCTCTGGAAGAGCTACCACCCCGTTTGGTTGGTTGCAGCCACCGTTGTCGTTCTGCTCCTGCTCCACCGCTGGCAACGGCGGTGGATGGTCTCCCCCACCCTTCCCCGGCTCCTCACCCGCGCCCGATCCCGTTGCAATCGCGGGCTGATCACAGCGGCTGTTGCCCTCACCGTCATCGCTCTCCTCCGTGGTGGGAGCCTCTGGGGGGAGCCGATTCGGCTGAAACATGCGTTTGTGGTTCGGGATCACTTTCTCAACCACACCATTCTCAACCCATTGACGGCGCTGCGTTACACCCTCGATGCCCGTAGATTGCTCGGCGGAGAGGGGGGGTTCCAGCAACTCTGGCCAGAGGGATCGCTCGCTTCAGCACTCGCAGAGGTGGCCCCCTACTTTCCAGAGGGGATGCATCAGAGTGACCACCTCGACCTCCGTTTGTCCCATGTCAGCAGAGGAGGCGCCACTCCACCCTCCGCCATCTATCTAATTGTGATGGAGAGCCACTCCGGCTGGACCATCGCCCCCCCCTACCGTCACTTCGGCTTCTCGCCCCAACTTGCCCAACTGGCCGCCAACGGGATCTACTTTCCCAACTTTCTCCCCTCCGGTGGCGGTACCATGCCCTCGCTCGGCGCACTCATGACCGGCCTGCCGCCCAATGGTCTCAGCATTAACTATGAGGATCGCTCCCTCGACCCCTACCCTTCCGGGGTCGCTACCCTAATGCAGCAGCTGGGCTACCACACCCGCCTCTTTTATGGCGGCTATCTCAGCTGGCAACGGCTCGACACCTTTGCCCGCAATCAGAGTTTTGGCGAGATTCACGGTGGTGGCCAGATGGAGGGCAGCGGCGCGCGCGGTAATGAGTGGGGGGTGGACGACAAGGTACTTTTTGACTACATCCTCTCTCTTCCCTCTGAGACCCAGCCCAGCTTTAACCTCATTATGACCACCACCAACCACCCCCCATACGATCTCGATCTCCATCAGGAGGGGTTCCCGCACAAGTCGCTACCACAGCCACTCCACGCCACCAAGGATGAGACCCTCTCGGTCCTGGGCCACCTCTGGTACGCAGATCGCGAGTTGGGCAGGTTTGTCCGCAGTCAGCTCCGGCGCCAACCCGATACCCTGTTTGTGATCACCGCCGACCACACGGCGCGACTCGCCATCCGTTTTGCAGAGAAGAGCCCCGTCACCACAGGGGGGTGGCAGCAGCTGAGTGTCCCCTTGGTCCTCTACTCACCACACCTCCTGCCGCA
>JADFYS010000153.1 GCA_015232955.1 Gammaproteobacteria bacterium | reverse complement strand
TCGGCTCCCTCCTTCTTATCAGGGGGGGAGGATTCGGCTCCCTCCCCCTTATCAGGGGGGAAGATTCGGCTCCCTCCCTGATAAGGGAGGGCGGGGGGAGGGTTTCCAAGATTCTTGGCTATAGCGGTCAAATTCGTTTTTTTGGTTTAACCCCATGCCCCTTTCTCATCCGTTCTTCTCTGTGTAGTGCAAATTATTTAACTTGGAGAATAGTGATGAAAAGAAGAACTGTAACGGCCTTATTTCTTACCACCGCCCTGGTTGCCTGCAACGCCCCGCAAGAGCGTGAGGAGCGAAGCGGTCTCTCCCCCGATCTTCGTCAAAAGGAGATGAAGGTAGAAGCTGAACCGATCCCCAATCAACCGCGGGCGCAGCCATCTCAACCGGCAGAGCTGGCTGTTAGCGCTGCAGCTCATTATGCGCTGGCTGACGCCACCGCAACCCATCCTCTGACCAAGATGCGACAGGCCGAGGGGATACCCCCACGACCGCTGCCTGTCGCTCAGGAAGAGTCGGGGCCACGCTTCGTCGATATCAGTGAGAGCGGGGTGGTTCAGGTGAGTCAGCACCCACTCTCCACCTTCAGTATTGATGTGGATAGTGGCAGTTACGCCCTCGTTCGTCGCTTTCTCAGCCGTGGCCAGCTACCACCGAAGGCGGCGGTGCGAGTGGAGGAGATGATCAACTATTTTGATTACGCCTATCCTGAACCGACGGGGGATCACCCCTTTGCGGTGATCACCGAGATGGCACCCACCCCCTGGAACGAAAATAGTCGTCTCCTCCATATCGGAATACAGGGGCGAGGCGGCGACTTGGAGACGCGACCAGCGGCCAACCTCGTCTTTCTTATCGATGTTTCGGGTTCTATGAGTGCCGCCGATAAGCTGCCACTGCTCAAGTCCGCATTTCGGCTGCTGGTGCAGCAGCTGGATGGCGAGGATCGCGTCTCGATGGTGGTCTATGCCGGTGCCTCCGGTGTGGTGTTAGAGCCGACGGCAGGGGATGAGCAGGCGACCATTCTCGCTGCGTTGGAAAAGCTGCAGGCGGGAGGTTCAACCCACGGCTCTGCCGGTATTCAGCTCGCCTATGAGATGGCGCAGAAGGGGTTTCGTCAGGGGGGGATCAACCGGGTCATTCTCGCCACCGATGGCGATTTTAATGTCGGTACCGTTAGCCATGAGCAGCTGCTTCAGCTCATTGAACGCAAACGACAGAGCGGTATCTCCCTGACTACGCTTGGATTCGGTGAAGGGGGGCGTGGCGGCAACTATCATGACCATCTGATGGAGCAGTTGGCCGATCACGGCAATGGACACTACGCCTATATCGATACCCTCAACGAGGCACAGAAGGTGTTGGTGCGTGAGGTTGCATCGACGCTCGAGGTGATCGCCAGCGATGTCAAGATTCAGGTGGAGTGGAACCCCGCCTGGGTCTCCAGTTATCGTCTTATCGGCTACGCCAACCGAAGGCTTGCAGATGAGGCATTTAATAACGACAAGGTGGACGCAGGGGAGATTGGTGCCGGTCATACCGTCACCGCACTCTACGAAGTGACTCTGGTGGATAGTGCACAACCGGCCATCGACCCGCTCCGCTACGGCCGGTCGCCGTCGCAAGAGAGAAAAGAGGATGAAAAATCGCATGAACTCGCATTTGTCAAACTGCGCTATAAGCCGGAATTTGGTGAAAGTTCCCGCCTAATCACCCATCGTGTCGATATCGCCACGGTTCAGTCGCAGCTCGAAACCACCACTGTTCCCTTTCGCTTCAGTGCAGCGGTGGCCGGTTTTGGAGAGCTGTTGCGCGGTGGAACCCACCTTGGGGATTGGGGTTACGAACAGCTGCAGCAGTTGGCCACCACCGCCTATGGCGAAGATCGCTTTGGCTACCGGCGAGAGTTTCTCCGTCTAAGTGAGTTGGCTGCCGGGCTGGAGGGTTAGTTTTACCCCTTGCCGCCACAAAAAAAGAGGATTAAGGTGGCGGCATGGGGTTGATGACAAGCGCGATAGAGGATGGGGTGGAGGAGGCCGACGAGGCGCTCTTTCGCGCCTACCTTGGAGGTGAGCACGCCGCCTTTGCAACCCTCTATCAGCGCTATCGTCAATCGCTCTTCCTCTATCTTCTGCGCTCTCTCGGCAGCCACAGTGAGGCGGAAGATCTCTATCACGACTGCTGGTCGAGAGTGCTGCAGAGTGACGCTCCATTCCAGGATGGACTCTTTCGCGCCTATCTGTTCAAGATAGCGCGCAACCTCACCATTGACCACCAGCGCAAGCGATCGCTGCGTCTGGTGCGGGCCGAGGATCAACTGGCCGGAGAGGCGACCGCTCCCTCTGCCGATCGGGTGCAGGCGGGGGTCGATTGTGAAGAGATGATGCGCCAAGCGATCCAGCAGCTGCCGACCGAACAGCGCGATACCTTTCTTCTTAAAGAAGAGAGTGGCCTGAGTCTGGAGCAGATAGCCACATTAATGGCGTCTGGCCGTGAGACCATCAAAAGCCGCCTGCGCTACGCCATGCAGCGACTACGCACTGTGCTAGAGGAGTGTCTCTGATGACCGATGACGAGCAACTTTCCCAACAGCAACTGCTTCAACTCTATCGGCAGGGGCGAAAGGAGTACCCCTCGCCAGAGGTCGATAGCGCAATTTTGGAGTTAGCACGAAAGCGGTTACAGCAGCGAACCCCGGCATCACCACGGCGCACGCCCCGTTGGACACCCTCGATCGCAGCAGCGGCGGTCTTGGTCATCGGGATCTCTTTCACCCTAAAGCTGCAGCAGCAGAGCGGTGAACCGGAAAGTCTTGGCGAAGAGGTGAAGTCGTTCTCATCATCATCGCCGCAGGAAGATGGCGTAAGCGCACCGGCAAAAGCAAAAAAAGCCGAGCGTGGGGCGGCAGTGCCAGAACCGCAGCAACAGCTACTAGCCCCCGAAAGCGATCACCTTCCGGCGCCCGCCGCGAGTATGGCGCAACCGCGCATGCAGAGCGCACCGATGGCCGAAATGGAGTTGCGCGATCAGGGGGAGGGGTTCACCCTCCCAGCGGTTCGGGAGCAGAAGCAGCGTCCGATCCCACGCCTAAAAGCGGAGAGCTGGCTGGCAGAGATTGAGGCGCTGTACAGTGCCGGAGCGGTGGTGGAGGCGCAACAGCAGCTGGCCCGTTTTCTGCTGCAATATCCCGACTACCCGCTGCCAGAAGCGATCCAACCGCTCAGGATGGAAGGTGGAGCGGTGGATGGGAGACCTTAGGCAACACACCTCCTCGCCATCGTACTGAACTGCGCCGCTTGCAGATAGAAGCGTTCCATCTCGCCACCGCTCTCTTCTATCATCTTCTGAAAGCAGGGGACCTGTTCGTAGTAGGTGGCTATCTGGGCGAGGTGGGCGTTATTTAACGCCCGCTCCATCCAGCGATCATAGCCGCTGTAGCCATCCCAAAGCTGCTGCAGTTGCGCGTACTCCTGTTGGAGGGTGGTGAAGAGCCGCTTTTTCTCGCTGCGCAGTGCTTCGGATGGCTGCTCACTACGGTAGAGCTGCTGCAGTCGCCCCCGAGTGGTGAGAAGGAGCTGGTTAAACTGCCGTCTTCGTTGTTGCTGTTTTAAGTAGCGTACGATCTCTGCCTCCTCTCCCTGCTGCTGTAACCACCGCTGCACCCCCTCTTCCGCCACCGCTGTCGCAAACGCCTCATTAAAGGCGGAGTCGTCGTCGATATAGAGGCGCTGATGCGCCAACTCATGGAACATCACCTCTGCCAATGCCCAGTCCGGCCCGGTCAACAGGGTATTCAGCAGGGGATCACTCAACCAGCCGAGGGTGGAGTAGGCACGCGATCCCCCCACCATCACATCCAGCCCCTGCAGACGGTACTCTGCAGCCAGCGCCTCTGCACTCTCCCGAGCATAGTAGCCGCGATAACTGAGGCAGCCGACAATCCAGAAGCAGGGCTGCAGCGGCTGCAGCGAAAACTCAGGCGTAGCCACCACATTCCAGACGATATACTTCTGACCGCTATCGATATAGTGGCGGTAACTGCCGTTATCCGGCAGAGCCATCTCACTATGGGCGAAGTGGAGAATCTCCTGACTTAGGCGTAATTTGCGCTTCAGCTCCGGCGAACTCTCCTCATCGGCAAGCCACGCACTCACCGGTCGCTTGGAGCTGATTAGGGCAAGGTGGCCGGTGACCGACTGGCTATAGTAAGAGACGCTAGTGCAGCCCGCTGTGGTCAGAATGAGCATCACCGCAAGCAGCCGCCACACCACTCTTTGTCCACTCATCGCTGTGGGGGTTGAATCAAGGATCCAGATGGAAAGTGCTCCAGCGCCAGCGGGTGATCCTGAAAGGGGGCGAACAGGTCGGTCTGTGAGAGGTGGCGGATATAGCGGGCCTCGGTCACCAGTGCGAGATCGGTCAACTCCAACTGCCGCACCAGCTGTCGCATCTGTTCCAGCTCTGGCTGCCGCTGCTCCCTGCGCCACGCGGCATCGAACCAGCTGGCGACGATCAGGGTGATAAGAATGGCGGTGATCAATAAATAGAGGGTTGAGGGGCGATTCATCAGTCGCGGTACGCCTCTTTCCAGCGGACATAATTGGCTGCGGAGTAGGCGAAATTTTCAAGCTCCTCTGCCCGTAGTGGCCGCATCTCCCGTACCGGTGAACCGGCATAGAGATAGCCAGAGCGAAGCGTTCTGCCCGGGGTCACCAGAGCAGCCGCCCCGAGCAGAACCTGATCCTCGATCACGGCGCCATCCAGAACTACTGCCCCCATTCCGATTAGAACTTGGTTGCCGATAGTGCAGCCGTGGAGGGTCGCGTTGTGACCGATGGTGACCTCGTCACCGATCACCAGTGGTGCCCCCGCAGGAGAGGCGGGTCGGCAGTGGGTGACATGGAGCACCGCCCCGTCCTGAATGTTGGTGCGAGCACCGATGGTGATGGTGTTGACATCAGCGCGAACTACCGCCCCCGGCCAGACCGAGCTGTCCCGACCGAGGGTGACGGCACCGATGACCGTTGCCGCCTCATCGACATAACAACCAGTGGCGAGTAGCGGTGAGATCCCTTGGTAACTGCGCAGGGTCACCCCGGTTTTAACGCATCGTCACCAGCTCTTCACTGCTGGTGGGGTGGATCGCCACTGTGTCATCAAAATCGCGTTTGGTCGCCCCCATCTTCAGCGCCACCGCAAACCCCTGCAACATCTCATCGACACCGTGACCAATGATATGCACCCCCACCACCCGCTCTTGGGCGCCGACACAGACCAGCTTCATCGCGGTGTGACTCTGATGGTCCGTTGGGGCGTAGATCATGGGTGTGAAACGGGTCTGGTAGACCTTGACCGCATCACCATGGAGTTTTCTCGCTTCATCTTCATTTAGCCCGACGGTGCCGATAGGGGGGTGGCTAAAGACCACTGACGGCACATTTTCATAATTCAGTTTACGCTCGGGGCCGTGGTTAAAGAGGCGATCGCCAAGGCGACGGGCAGCGGCGATCGCCACCGGGGCGAGCTGGATCGCCCCG
>JADFYS010000152.1 GCA_015232955.1 Gammaproteobacteria bacterium | reverse complement strand
AGCTGGTATATAGTGAATTTCATAGCATAATCATTATGTTGATAGATATGTGCAGCGGTCAACTGCGGATTTTAGGATAATTAGCCGTTTTTTAGATCCCCCTTCTCGAACCCTTCACCTCCACCTTTTTTACAGCGTAACTGGAGCGGGGGATTGACGAATTCATCACAGAGAAAACTCTCAAGGAGATACAGGAATGACAGCACGGGATATGACGCACCTCCTCGACCTGACACGCAGCGGTGTTCGAACCGGAGCCTTGCGTAGTCGGCGTCCGATCTATCAGGACTCGATCCCCCCCTGTAACGACGCCTGCCCTGCAGGAGAGAATATACAGGCGTGGCTTGATCTCGCCCAGGCAGGCAGGTTTGAGGAGGCGTGGCAGAAGCTGGTTGAGGATAATCCGCTCCCCGCTGTTCACGGACGGGTCTGTTACCACCCCTGTGAGAGCGGCTGTAACCGAAACTTCACCGATAGCAGTGTCAGTATTCACGCTGTTGAGCGTTTTCTCGGCGACCGCGCCCTGGCTGAGGGGTGGGAGCCGCGCTATACACCACAACCGGATGGCAGTCGGGTACTGGTCGTGGGTGCCGGACCAAGTGGGCTGGCGGCCGCCTACCATCTGACCCGACTGGGGCATACCGTTGAGATCTATGAGGCCGGATCGCAGGCGGGGGGGATGATCAATGCCGGAATTCCCGCCTACCGGATGCCACGCAAGGAGCTGCAGCAGGAGATTGGCCGTATTGAGCGGATGGGGGTGAAAATCGTTCTTAACCGGAGAGTAGAAGATCTGCGTCAAGAGATGGATGCAGGTGGCTTTCGTGCCGCTTTTGTCGCTGTGGGCGCCCATATCAGCAAGAAGATCGATATTCCGGTGCGAGATGCCGGCAAGATGATGGATGCGGTCAATTACCTTGAAGAGGCTCAAAGTGACAACCCACCCCTGTTGGGCCGGAAGGTGGTGGTCTATGGTGGTGGTAACACCGCCATAGATGCCGCACGAACAGCGCGGAGACTCGGAGCAGAGGAGGCGGTCGTGATCTATCGTCGCGATCGCAAGAATATGTCGGCCCACGAATTTGAGGTCCAGGAGGCGGTCGAGGAGGGGGTTGAGATTAAGTGGCTCTCATCCCTGCACCATGTGGAAAAAGATCAGCTACAGATTGAGATCATGGAACTCGATGCCGACGGTAATGCCCAACCTACCGGACGCTATGAGACCCTCGATGCCAATGCGGTGATCCTTGCGGTAGGGCAGGAGAGCGATACCTCTTTTCTCAAAGGGATCGAGGGGATTTCATTTAAGCGTGATGGCACGGTGATTGTCGGTGATAACATGATGACCGGCCACGACGGGATCTTTGCCGGAGGGGATACCGTCCCCGGAGAGCGCTCGGTTACCGTCGCCACGGGCCACGGCAAACGGGCTGCTCGTTATATCAATGGGTATCTTCGTGGTACCCCCTTCACCTATCCCAAACGCCACCCGTTAGTGGATGAGACCATGATCCATCTCTGGTATCGCAGCGATGCACCACAGACGGAGCAGACCCACCTTAGCGGAGAGGCGCGGGCGAGCAGCTTCTCTGAGATTGTTCAGGGGATCGGTGAAGATGAGGCGCTATTTGAGGCGCGGCGCTGCTTCTCTTGTGGAAACTGTTTTGAGTGTGATGGCTGCTTTGGCTCCTGTCCTGAGAAGGCGATTGAGAAGTTGGGGAAAGGGGCGCGTTACCGCTTTGATTACGCACGCTGTACCGGTTGTGCGGTCTGTTATGAGCAGTGTCCGTGTCATGCGATAGAGATGGTTGCCGAACCCGCAACTGATGGAGTAAGCGACAATGGATAAGATACAAGAGGAGAGTCTCCCAATGATCAAAAAAGGGCGGGTTGCCACAATTGACGGTAATGAGGCGGTGGCCTATGTCGCCTATCGGGTGAGTGAGGTCTGCTCTATCTACCCTATCACCCCCTCAACCACGATGGCCGAGCTAGCCGATATGTGGGCGGCAAAAGGGATTCGTAACATCTGGAACCAGATCCCCGATGTCTTTGAGATGCAGAGTGAAGGGGGGGCGGCAGGAACGGCTCACGGTGCGCTGCAGGGGGGGGCGTTAACCACCACCTTTACCGCTTCGCAGGGGTTGATGTTAATGCTCCCCAATATGTACAAAATCGCCGGTGAATTGACCCCCACCGTCTTTCATGTGGCTGCACGGGCACTGGCGACCCAGGCGCTCTCTATTTTTGGCGATCATCAGGATGTGATGGCTGCCCGTACCACCGGTTTTGCCGAACTCTCATCCTCGTCGGTGCAGGAAGCGCATGACATGGCGCTCATTAGCCATGCCGCCACTCTAAAATCGCGTCTCCCTTTTATCCACTTTTTTGATGGTTTTCGCACTTCGCACGAGGTCAACAAGTTAGAGATGCTCCCTGATGAGGTCATTCGGGAGATGATCAAAGAGGAGCTGGTGCTCCAGCATCGGCAGCGTGCCCTCAACCCTAACCACCCCTTTATTCGTGGCACAGCACAAAATCCCGATGTCTATTTTCAGGGACGAGAGACAGCCAACCCCTTCTATCAGGCTACACCGGGGATTGTCCAGGAGGTGATGGACGAGTTTGCCACACTCACCGGTCGTCAATATCACCTCTTTGAGTATGAAGGGGATCCTGCGGCAGAGGCGCTGGTGATTATCATGGGCTCGGGTTTCGAGACGGTTCTCCAGACGGTGAAGTTACTGAATGGACAAGGGGCAAAGCTAGGGGTGGTCAATGTCCATCTCTTCCGCCCCTTCTCGGCCGAACATCTCCTTGCAGCGATCCCCGCATCGGTTCGCGCAATTGCGGTACTGGATCGCACCAAAGAGGCGGGCGCGAGTGGTGAACCACTCTATCAGGATGTGATGACGGTACTCTACAACGCCTGTAGTGATGGTGAACGGGAGATCATGCCGAAGGTGATCGGCGGTCGTTACGGTCTCGCCTCAAAAGAGTTTACTCCTGCGATGGTGAAGGGGGTCTTTGCTGAACTGCAGCGGGAGAAACCGACCAAAAGTTTTACGGTCGGTATTCATGATGATGTGAGCCGAAGAAGTATCCCCTTTGAGCGAGACTTCAATATTGAATCGGACAAAGAGACTCGTGCGCTCTTTTATGGCCTTGGGGCAGACGGCACGGTGGGTGCTAACAAAAACAGTATTAAGATTATCGGTGAAAATACGGATCTCTATGCGCAGGGGTACTTTGTCTATGACTCGAAAAAATCGGGTTCCCAGACCATCTCTCACCTCCGTTTTGGACCGGATCCGATCCGTGCCCCATACTTGATTCAATCGGCCAGCTTTATCGCCTGTCATCAATTTAACTTTGTCGAAAAGAGCGACATCCTCGCTGAAGCGATAGAGGGGGCGGTCTTTCTCCTCAACACCCCGTTTGGAAAGGATGATGTCTGGGATAGACTGCCGCAGCCGATTCAGCAGCGAATGGTCGAACGCAAGATCCGCTTTTACATTATCGATGCCGATACGGTTGCCCGGGATACGGGGATGGGGTCGCGCATTAATACCATCATGCAGACCTGTTTCTTTGCCCTATCTGGGGTTCTCCCCCGTGATGAGGCGATCGCCAAGATCAAACAGGCGATCGAGAAGACCTATTTCCGCAAAGGGGCCGATGTCGTTCAGAAGAACTTTGAGGCGGTAGATGCGGCGCTGGATCACCTCCATGAAGTCGCGGTTCCGGCGCAGATTACCAGCCTGCTGCAGTTCGCTCCCGTAGTGCCGGCAGAGGCACCCGACTTTGTACAGCGGGTGACTGCCGAGATGATGGCGGGTCGAGGGGATGATCTCCCGGTGAGCCTCATCCCCAATGACGGCACCTATCCCAGTGGCACCACCCAGTGGGAGAAGCGCAATATTTCGGATCTGGTCCCGCAGTGGGATTCGGAACTCTGCATTCAGTGTGGGAACTGCAGCTTTATCTGTCCCCACAGTGTGATCCGCTCCCGTTTTTACCACGAAGATCTGCTCAAACAGGCCCCAGCGCACTTCGCTTCGGCGGGGATGAGTGCACGCGGTTTTCCCGAGACCCGCTACACCTTGCAGATCTACCTTGAGGACTGTACCGGTTGTCGCCTCTGTACCGAGGTCTGTCCTGAGGTGAGTGATAGTGATCCGAACCATAAAGCGATCAATATGACTGCCAAGGCACCGCTTCTAGAGCAGGAGAAGGAGAATATCCGCTTCTTTGAGTCCCTCCCCTACAATCCGCGGCGGAGTGTCGATTTCTCATCGGTTCGCGGGGTTCAGTTTCTGAAACCACTATTTGAGTTCTCCGGGGCCTGCGCCGGATGCGGTGAGACCCCTTATGTCAAACTGTTGAGCCAGTTATTTGGGCCGAGGCTGATGGTCGCCAACGCCACCGGCTGCTCTTCAATCTATGGGGGGAATCTCCCCACTACGCCGTGGACCACCAATGAGCAGGGCCATGGTCCTGCGTGGTCCAACTCGCTGTTTGAGGATAATGCCGAGTTTGGTCTCGGGATGCGTATTGCCGCTGATCACATGACCGAGATGGCGCGGGAGTACCTCAAAGAGCTTGCGGAACATTTTGAGCCGGAGTTTATTCATGAGATTCTGGAGTCGAAGCAGCGGGTCGGTTCCGATATTCGGTTGCAGCGGACCCGGGTCGAGAAGCTGATGGAGCTGCTGCGGGCGATCGACGATGATCGGGCAAGGGAGCTCCATGTCATTGCCGACCATCTGGTTCGGCGTAGTGTCTGGCTGGTGGGAGGCGACGGTTGGGCCTACGATATCGGCTCTGGCGGTCTTGATCATGTCCTCGCATCCGGACGCAATGTCAATGTCCTGGTGCTCGATACCGAGGTCTACTCCAATACAGGAGGGCAGATGTCGAAGGCGACACCGCTGGGTGCCTCTGCCAAGTTTGCCACCGCCGGGAAGCGGGTCGGGAACAAGGATCTCGCACTGCAGGCGATCTCCTACGGCAATGTCTATGTCGCAAGGGTCGCGATGGGGGCGAATCCGCAGCAGACACTGTTGGCGATGCGCGAGGCAGAAGAGTATCCGGGGCCGTCGATTATCCTCGCCTACAGCCACTGTATCGCTCATGGATTTGACCTTAGCAGAGGAGTAGAGCAGCAGAAACTGGCCGTAGCTTCCGGTTACTGGCCACTTATCCGCTTTAACCCGGAACTACGGAAAGTGGGTAAAAAGCCGTTTATGCTCGATTCGCCGCGTCCGACCCGCAAGCTGCATGAGTACGCCTATAACGAAATGCGTTATAAGATCCTGCAGAAGACCAATCCCGAAGAGGCGCAACACCTGATGGCGATTGCTCAGGAGCTGGTCGATCTGCGTTGGGAAAATTACGAATATATGGCGCAGCAACAGCCGTCGAAGTTCCATCCGATGGCGTAGCTTGCGGCTATTGTCGCCGTCCCTTCCCCCAATACTATTAAGTTAGTGACTGCGAAGGGATCTCCGCTACCCGATTGCCGGGTGTCGATGGCATGGACGCCATCGT
>JADFYS010000151.1 GCA_015232955.1 Gammaproteobacteria bacterium | reverse complement strand
CGGCATCCATGCCTTCGTTGCACTGCACCGCCACAAACGCACCCTTCACGGTGTCCAACTGCGGATTTTAGGATAATGAGGTTTGAGTTGGCATCTGTAACCGGGTTAGCCTGACCCAGAAAGAAAGAGTCCCCGTTCGGCAAGAGAGACCACGCTCCCTTCGCCCACCACCATGTGATCGAGCAGCCGAACCTCAATCAGTTTCAAGGCGCTGTCGAGGCGGTGGGTGATGCTGATATCGGCCTGACTCGGTTCGCTCACCCCGGATGGGTGGTTGTGGGCAACAATCAGGGCCGCAGCGTTGTAGTGGAGACTCTTTTTCACCACCTCTCTTGGGTAGACCGAGGCCTGATTGATGGTCCCCTCGAACAGGATCTCATCTCCGAGCAGGCGGTGACGGTTGTCGAGAAAGAGGACGAGAAAACACTCCCGCTGCTGGTGACGCAGGCGGTGAGAGAGGTAGTTGCGTACACTCTCCGGGTTTTCAAAGATGTCCCGCTGTCGAAGGTCGGCGTGGAGGTAGCGCTTGGCGATCTCCAGCGTCGCTTGAAGCTGACAGTATTTGGCTTTACCCAACCCCTTTCCGCGGGAGAAGTCGGCCAGTGACGCTTCGAGCAGTGGCTGCAGTCCAGAAAACTGCTGCAGGAGCTCAGCAGCGAGATCGACGGCACTCTTCCCTTTGACCCCGGTACGGAGGAAGATGGCGAGAAGCTCTTTATCGCTGAGTTGCTCCGCCCCGAGGGCGAGGAGTTTCTCCCGTGGTTGCTCCTCTTCAGGCCAGTCTTGAATACTCATCATGCTCTTCGCGCCGGTTGGGTTAGACTCGGTTGCCACCGCCGAAGCGCCTCGAGTAGTGATGCGGTGTCGGCACCAGTGGCGACGATCACCTCATTTTGAAACCCGAGCTGGCGCGCCAATGCCTCGCCGCGACTGCTTACCACCAGCAGCGGAGTGCTGAGGATGATGGGGTGCGACTCTTCGGGGGTTAGCCGGAACAGGTTTTCGAGAATGGCGTTACTGGTGGTGGTGATGATATCCACCTTCTGCCAGGCGATGGATGGGGGGTGTGCAGGGAGGGCACGGCGGTAGAGATCAACCAGATGGATCTCCCCACCTCGCCGTCGTAGTGTATCTTCTAGTAACTCACGACCGCCAACCCCGCGCAGGATAAGGATCTTCTTCCCGGAGAGCTGCTGTAGCTGCGCAAGTTGGAGCACCCCTTCACTGTTATACGGGGGGGGGGGAAGGAGATCGATACTCTTGCCACACCGCTGTTGAAATTCGGCTGCACTCCCCTCTCCCACCGCTACGGTTTGCAGTTGAGGGTGGGCCTGCTGCAGTTGTGGTAACAGTTTCAGTCCGAACCGGACCGCATTCCGACTGATAAAGATGACGAAGTGAGCTCTGGATAGCGCCCGGTGAGTGGCGCTGAGATCGAGATCGCGGTTGGCCTCGATGGTGATGGTGGGGAAGAGAACGGGGGCTGCGCCGGTGTGAAGTAGTGCCTGACACAGCGCTTTGGCCTGATCGGCAGGACGGGTAATCACTACGGTCAGGGGGGGGGGCGGGGGCATCCCATCCATGCAACTTTCGTCCGGGAGTCTGTAGAGGTTCAGCTGTTTTGGCTATAGAGCTGTTGCAGGATCTTGTCAGCGCCCTGTTCGAGGAGGCTCTCGCCAACGGCGACACCTAACGCTTCCCCCTCATTGAGGGCACCACGCTTCTCGGCGCAGATCAGGGTGCTGCCGTCGGCTGCCCCCACCAATCCGCGAAGCCAGAGTTGATCCCCTTCTACCATGGCATAGCCACCAATGGGCACCTGACACCCCCCCTCAAGCCGTCGGTTCATCGCCCGTTCTGCCAGCACCCGTGTCGCGGTCAGGGGGTGGTTGAGGGGGGCGAGGAGGGCGGCGGTCTGCGGATCATCGGTTCTCGACTCAATTCCGACCGCACCTTGACCCACTGCGGGCAGGAGGATCTCCGGGGGGAGAAGAGCGGTAATTCGCCCCTTCTGCTCCAGTCGAATCAGTCCGGCGGCGGCGAGGATGATCGCATCATAGATCCCCTCATCCAGTTTGCGGAGGCGGGTCTGGACATTCCCCCGTAAAAATTCGATCTTCAGGTCGGGGCGGTGGCGTAGGAGCTGACACTGGCGACGGAGGCTGGAGGTACCGACAACTGCGCCTTGGGGGAGCTGGTCAAGCGCCTTGTGGTGGTTAGAGACAAAGGCGTCACGCGGATCTTCGCGTTCGCAGATCACCGCAAGCTGGAGCCCGGGGGGGAACGCCATCGGGACATCCTTCATCGAATGGACCGCGATATCGGCCTCATGTCGGAGCAGACCCTCCTCCAGCTCTTTCACAAACAGCCCTTTTCCGCCGATTTTCGACAGTGGTACATCGAGAATTTTATCCCCCTGTGATTTCATGGTGATCAGCTCGACCTCCAGTCCGGGGTGGGCCTGACGCAGGGCGGCAGAGACAAATCTGGCCTGCCACAGGGCGAGCAGGCTGTCGCGGGTGGCGATGCGGATAGTGGTGACTTGGGGCATGGTTTCGCTTAACTCTTTGAGGGGTTGGTGTAGAGCAGACCGGCGGCAACTTCTGCCCGCTTCTCCTCTCCGACCAATTTGGCGATAAGGGTGAGGGCAAACTCCATCGCTGTTCCCGGCCCTCTGGAGGTGATGACACTGCCGTCGATAACTACCGCGTCTGAAGTGAGGTGAATCGCCTCTGTTTCTGCCAGCGGTTCGAGTATTCCGGGGTAGGCGGTCGCCCTTTTGTCACGGAGCAGACCCGACGCAGCCAAGACTTTGGGGGCGGCACAGATGGCTGCGGTCACCCCGCCGGCAGCAGCGGTACGGCGGAGGAGGGTGTGAATACGGGGGTCACGGTTGAGGTGATCCGCACCGGGAAGGCCACCGGGGAGGACGATCATGGTGAACTCCCGCTCCAGCAGATCATCAAGCACACTGTCGGGGAGAAGGGTGACCCCGCGTGAAGCGGTGACCGGACCCGGTTCAAGACCGGCAGTGATCACCTCAACACCGGCCCGAACGAGGAGGTCAATCACCGTTACTGCTTCGAGCTCTTCAAATCCTGGTGCAAGGGGGATAAGGACGCTTGCCATAGTTTTATCTCACTCTCTCTTTTGGGTTCTCTGTTGGGTTCGCGCTGAAATTCGTGAATTAGCATCCTGGATGCGGGAATGACTTCGATTCCGAAGTGGCGAAGGAGGGGAAGCTGCTGCTGGAGGGTGGCGATGGTCTCTGGGTAGGGGTGGCCGATGGCGACCACTGCACCGAAACGGAGGGCGATGCGCACCATACGCTGAAACTGCTGCTCAATCTCTTTGCGGTTGGCGACATGGTCGAGAAAGACATGGCGACGAAGAGAGGGGATCCCCTGTTCGCGTGCCACCTTAAGGGCGACACTGTTGCCCGAGGTGCGGCTGTCGATGAAGTAGTAATCCCCTTGCGCCTTGAGGATACGCATCACTCCGTTCATCGCCCCCTGATCCTGGGTGAGGAGACTCCCCATATGGTTGTTAATGCCAATCGCGTGCGGGACTGCGGCGAGGTTTTCGCGCAAAATCTGCTCCATCTGGCGCAGATCCATCCCCAGAGTGATGCCTCCGCGTCCGAGTCTGCTATGGGCGATCGCCTCCATCGGTTGATGGAGCATCACCTCTTTTCTTGCCGCATACGCCTCGTTGGCGATGAGGCTACCGTAAGTGGTGTGGGGGATGATAGCGAAGGTGAGCGGGGCCTGCAGGGCGATAAGGGCGCGCCCCGCCTCCAGGTTCTCTCCCAGATCATCGATAATGATCGTCGCTACCGGCCGCTGCGGATAGTTGGTGAGCGCCGCCTCCTGCGCCGTGGCCATCTCTGCCGCCAGCGTCGGGCGACTGAAAAGTAGAGCCAGAAGGAGGAGTGGTCGTAGCGCCACGACAGAACAGCGGCTAGTAGATTTGGCGATTGGAGAGGATATCCAGCCCCTTGAGCAGGGTCAGGGCCTCATTGAGCACATAATCTTTTTCAGCAAGGGTCTGCTCTTTCTCTGTTGCATCGTCACCATTTTCACCCTCGTCACCACCGTCGATGGTCGGACTCTCGTCATCTCCTTTTGACTCCTCCTTCTGCGGCTCATCCTCGCTGCTCTCCTCTTCGGGGTCGCTACCGTTTTCCAGGTGACCGGTCAGACTCGCTTCGGTCAGGCGGCGAAAGCTACTCTTCTCTCGCTGCTGTAGCTGCAACGGTTCGAGTTCGATATCGGGGACGATCCCCTCCGCCTGGATAGAGCGTCCAGAGGGGGTGTAGTAGCGGGCGGTGGTGATCTTCACCGCAGTTTCGCTATTCATCGGGAAAATGGTCTGAACCGATCCTTTGCCAAAGCTCTTGCTTCCCATGATCAGTGCCCGTTTCTGATCCTGGAGGGCACCGGCGACAATCTCTGAGGCGGAGGCAGAGCCACCGTTAATCAGCACCACCAGGGGAGAACCATCAAGAATGTCATCGGGTTTGGCGTTAAATTTCAGTTCGCTATCCTCTGCCCGGCCTTTGGTATAGACGATAAGCCCCTTATTGATAAAGGCGTCAGAGACACCGACTGCGGCACCAAGGACACCGCCGGGGTTGTTGCGCAGATCGAGCACCAGACCCTTGAGCGCTTTACCCTCGTTCTCTTTTTTGAGCTTATCGATCTCGGTGTAGACCTGCTCTTTGGTCCGGGTCTGGAAGTTGGTGATGCGTAGATAACCAAACCCCTTCTCCAGCGTCTTACTGCGGACACTTTTGGTCTTAATGATGTCCCGAACCACTTTGACCGTGAGCGGGGCGCTCTTCCCTTTGCGGACGACGGTGAGGAGGATTGGGGTTCCCACCTTGCCGCGCATAATCTTGACTGCGGCATTGAGTGTCATCCCTTTGACCGGGGTATCATCGAGACGAATGATCAGATCTCCGGCGATGAGGCCGGCCCGCTGCGCCGGGGTATCATCAATGGGGGAGACCACCTTGACGAAGCCATCTTCCATCGTTACCTCAATCCCGAGGCCACCAAATTCACCGGTGGTCCCTACCTTCAGATCTTTAAACTCATCGACATTGAGGTAGGCGGAGTGGGGATCGAGGCCGGTGAGCATACCGCGAATCGCATTTTCGAGCATGGTGCGATCATCCACCTCTTCTACATAATCTTTCTTGATCTTGTCAAAGATCTCACTAAAGGCGCGCAGCTCCTCCAGCGGCAGGGGGTGGGGGTTGACGCTACTCTCTTTGTCAGCGAGAACCGAATGGCCGATGCTGAGGCCGAGCCCTACTGTGAAGCCGATGGCGATGAGCGTGAAATGGCGCAACTGGATGCCCATAAGGTGATCTCCGTTGAGGAATGACGATATTAGATAACAGAATGATACTTTAATTTGAGTGGTGAGGGTAACTATTCAAAAAGGTATCGAACAGAGTTGACCCTAAAATCCGCAGTTGACCGCGACTCTTCTCCATCAACACAATGATTATGCAATGAAATCCACAATATTTGCGTTTCACCTTTTGGGTGAACTGCACTACACCGCGAATGCCGCGTTTGTG
>JADFYS010000150.1 GCA_015232955.1 Gammaproteobacteria bacterium | reverse complement strand
CAACCACTATTACGCGTCGTTGTGTCTTGCACTGCACCGCCACAAACGCACCCTTCACGGTCTCCAACTGCGGATTTTAGGTTAAACGGGATCTCTTGAACTGTGGGTGCTGCTGGGGCGATCGCTTATCCCCCCCCATCTATCTTTTTTAACAGCTCTATCGCTTCTGCCGCCTCGTTTGTTCCGGGGTATTTTAATTTGAGGACCTCTAGTTGTGCTCTGGCGCTTGCACGCTCTTTGAGCTCATAGTGACAATAACCCGCCTTCAGCATCGCCTCTGCCACCTTACTATAGTTCGGATAACGACTGATCAGCTCCTGGTAATCACTGATTGCCCGTTTATACTCTCGACGGGCGTAGTTGGCCTCCGCTATCCAGTAGCGGGCGTTGGGGGCGTAGCTTCCATCTGGATAATCTTTAATCAGCTGTTCGAAAGCGGTTATCGCCTGCTCATATCGCAACTTCCGCAGTAGCCCAAAAGCGAGTTGATACGCTTGCTGCTCCCCTTCTGTGACTGCTGCCGGCTCGGCATCGGTGACTGTCGAAGTTTCCGATGTGGTTGTTGAGGATCTCTCTCTTTCAAGGCGCGAAAGCCGCTGATCAATATCAAGGTAGAGTTCACGCTGTCTCTTCTTGATCCCATTTAGGGCGTGATCCCCCTCTTCAATGGTACCCCGAAGCTCTCTTACCTCTCGCTGCAGGGTATCGACCCGATCGAGAAGTTCGATCATCATCTTGCTATCCTGCATCCGCTCCAGGCGCGAGAGACGCTGCTCCACGGTCTCTCCATACGCCAAGTTACCCGCCATCAGCGTAAACAGAGTCAGGGTCAGCAGTAGTGATCTCGCCCTCTTTTTTTCAGTTGTCTGTTGTTTCATGATCTGCATTGGTCTCGTGTTAAAGGCGCTCTCCCTGTTCTGGTGCACGCGTTGGCTTTAGTAACCGGAATAGAGCAGCTCTACCCTGCGATTAAGTGACCACGCCTGTTCATCATGTCCCAATGCGACCGGCCGCTCTTCACCGAAGCTTACCAGTTGAATCTGCGAGTCGGCTGCCCCTTGTACCTTGATCAGACGATCTATGGTCATTGCCCGTCGCTCTCCCAGCGCAAGGTTGTACTCTCTCGTTCCCCGTTCATCCGCATGCCCCTCTATCACCAAAGAGATCTCCGGATGTGTCGCAAGGAACTCTGCATGGGCGCTAATGGCATCTCGATCTGCAACACTGATATCACTACTGTCATATGCAAAATAGAAGACATGGGTAGAGAGGGGATTTTGGGGATCCCCCAGCATCTCTTCAATCTTACGGGCGTATGCCGCTGTTCCGACGGTCGCTGCCTCTGCGATGGCGGCCTCCTCCTGAAGCCGCTGCCGTTCACGCGCTGCCCGTTCAGCCTCTTCCCGTGCTGCCGCCTCCGCTGCAGCTGCCGCCTCTATCTGGAGTTGGCGCGCCTCTTCTTGGGCAATCGCCTCCTCATCTGGCCTCAGTTCGCCATCAGCACTACAGCCTGACACCCCAAAGTGGAGCAGCAGAAGAACTGCACAGGTGCCCAATATCTTGAATGTTTGACCCACTTTTTGTTTCCTTCTATCTATTTATTAAGAAATGGTGACCAGGATGGCTCTCGCACATCCCCTTTTTGCAGATGGAGACGGCTGTGAACCTTGCCATCCACCGATACAGACTCTAAAACCCCGCGATGGTTCTGTTCTGTGGCGTAGATGATCATCGTTCCGTTGGCTGAAAATCCCGGTGATTCATCCAGCTGGGTCTCGGTTAGCACCCGCATCGTACCTGACTCCAGATCCTGAACTGCCACCCGGTATTTACCACTGTCACTATGGATATAGGTGAGCAGTTTGCCATCAGGAGAGTAGGAGGCACGGGCATTATATTTACCTTCATAGGTGAGTCGCTGAGGCCGTTGTGCTGTTTTGCTCTCGGGATCAATGGCGACAGAGTAAATTTGTGGTCCGCCACCACGATCCGAAGTGAAGATGAGAGAACGCCCATCCGGATGCCACGCCGGCTCGGTATCGATAGCATAACTGTGCGTGACTCTCTGCAGCTCCCCTGTTGCGATCTCCATTAGATAGATTTCACTATTGCCATCACGCGACAGTGCCAGCGTCAGGTATCGGCCATCTGGTGACCAGCGCGGAGCACTATTAATCCCCCGCTGACTCGACACCTCTCGCCGCTTACCGCTACTCAGTTCTTGAATATAGATGATTGAACGACCTGTTTCAAACGAGACATAAGCCAACTGCTTGCCATCCGGTGACCACGCTGGTGACATCAGTGGCTGGGATGAGGTCAAAATGATCTGCTCATTGTAACCATCTGAATCGGCTACGGCGAGACGATAACGGCGCTTCTCCGTTGTGACATCCTCGGCCATAATATAGCAGATGTGGGTATTGAAACTCCCCCGCTCCCCCGTCAACTGCTGGTAGATGATGTCGCTAATCTGATGTCCTGTCCGGCGCAGGGTGCTGTGGTTGGCCTGAATACTAAAACCACTGAGTTGCCGTCCACGATAGACATCAAAAAGCTGGAACTCCACCAGGAAACTGGCCCCATTCTGCCGCATATCCTCGATTAAGCGCCCAACCACCAGGTTATCTGTAGCAATCTCACGCCACTGTTGAAACTCGATATCTTTACCGCTGTGGGGGGTAGCCGGCATCTTATCGCGACTGGTTGCGGTGAAGAGTCCGGTTCGCGCAAGATCGGCTTCGACGATGGCAGCGATATCTTCTGGAAGCGCCCCTTTGCCCTGCCAAGAGAAAGGGACAATCGCGATGGGGATCCCCGACTCTAAACCACCCGTGATTTCGATATTCAGACGGGCAAAGCTGCCGCTACTAAACAAGATTAGTGCTAATGCAATGAAAAAATAAGGTTGCTGTATCATGTTTCTCATGGAGGCGATTATTAAGACCTTTCTGATGCAAGAGGGTGACATCCCCAAAATACCTCAATCTTGCTGTCGCGGCAAGTAATTGTAGCCACCCTCTCCTCTCTGAATTTTTTGAATAACCAAGAGATTCACAACCATTTTTTTTCTCACAACCAGCCCCGCCCTCCTGCCCCTTCTATTTCAAGCATAATCTCCACATTTAAGGTTATAATCGCTGGAATTTCCCTTTCACTCCCTGAGTTTTCTCTGTATTCAACCATAAACCGCCCCCCACTCTATCCCACTCTCAACTGAATAGCTCTTCTATGACCATAAACTACGCTGCTATCGATAAACAGGCCCTTGCCCAGGATATTGATGCCATCCGCGCTCAGATCGGTCCGCCGACCGTCTCTGATTTCCAACACCTGCGTAAGATGGAGTTTTGGGGGCGATTATCGGCAATCTTCGGCTATGCTACGGCGTGGATTTTCCCGTTTAACCCCATCTCTGCCCTCCTCATTAGTACCGCCAATGTCGGGCGTTGGGCCAATGTCTCCCACCCGGTACTGCATGGTGCCTATGAAAAAGTTCCCGGAGTCCCTCAACGCTATACCCGCAAAGGGTTTGCCAAAGGGTGGCGCCGTATCATCGACTGGCTGGACTGGATCTACCCGGAGGCTTGGGAGGTGGAGCACAATAATATGCACCACTACCATCTGGGGGAGCGAGATGATCCGGATCATATGGAGTACAACATGGAGTGGTTGCGGCGATCCAAACTACCGTACTGGCTGCGTTATCTCATCGTCTCGCTCTTTGCCGGGATCTGGAAGGCGGCCTACTACGCCCCCAATACCCTCAAAATTCTTGGTAATGTCGAACGCCGCCGCCGTGGTGAGGCAGAACATGACACCTTCATTCGTGCAGATGCGTGGAACCCTTTTGCCAAAGATGGTTTTACCCTCTGGAGTAAATTTTATCTCCCCTATTTTCTCTTTCGCTTTGTCTTAATTCCGTTACTGTTTCTTCCGCTTGGGATGGTTGCGGTATTCAATGTTTTTACCACCTCTCTTCTCGCCGAGATTTTAACCAACCTCCACTCATTTCTGGTCATTATTCCCAACCATTCAGCAAGTGATATCTACCGCTTTGAGGAGCCGAGTGATAGTAAGGGTGAGTTCTATTTACGGCAGATTATCGGCAGCGTCAACTACCAGACCGGTTCCAATCTCATCGATTTTTTCCACGGCTGGCTCAACTATCAGATTGAGCACCATCTATTTCCCAGCCTTCCTCTAAGTCAATACCAGAAGATGCAGCCGCTGGTGAAGGAGATCTGCAGCAAACATAACCTCCCCTACCGCCAACACTCTGTTTTTAGAAGATTAAAGATGACGCTGGATCTGATGGTTGGCAAGAGCGATCTTCTGGTGATCTCCAGAGCGTAAGTGTCACAACCGGCTGCTGACACCTTCACTGCGGCGTGGTGGTGTCGTAACCCCCACCTGCAGACACTCACCGCAGCCCTCTTCCCACCACCCAAACCCCTGCCGCACCATCAGAGAGAGCGCTTCGAGACGGAAGATGGTGACTTTTTTGATGTCGATCGCTTCGATCGAGACAACTCACGGCCACTGGTTATTCTGCTTCATGGACTCGCCGGTAGCGCCAGCTCCCCCTATATCCTTCGTCTTCACCACACACTTGACCAAGCCGGCTTCAGCACGGTTGCACTGAACCTGCGTGGTTGCAGTGGTTGCAGCAACCGCCTTGCCAGAAGTTACCACTCTGGAGATACCGCTGATCTCCATCAGCTCTATCGCTCGATTCGCGCCAGCTATCCCCAGAGGAGAGTTGCGGCCGTCGGTTTCTCTCTGGGTGGTAATATTCTCTTAAAGTGGCTGGGTGAGCAGGGAGATCACCTCACTCTTGATGCAGCCGCTGCGGTCTCGGTCCCCTACGATCTTGCGCTCTGCGCAGACCATCTCGATAAGGGACTATCTAGATTCTATCGCAACCACCTCATCACGCTCTTACAGAGGGGGGTAGCAGAGAAGTTAGATCTCTCCCATTCCCCCCTTCCTCCGGATCAGATACAACGGCTACGACAGCTGGGCGACCTCTCTTCGCTACGCAGCTTTAACCAGTTTGATCATCAGATAACCGCCCCCCTTAACGGCTTTATGAGCGGTGCAGACTATTACCGGCGCTCCTCATGTTGCCACTATCTTGGCGCGATCACGACCCCCACACTCCTAATCCATGGAGAAGATGACCCCATTGTCCCCGCGCGCTCCCTGCCGCTAGCCGATCAACTTCCGAAATGTGTTACCCTTGAACTCTCGCGCAAGGGGGGACATGTTGGCTTTGTCGCCGGAGAGTCCCCGCTCCGCCCCCGTTTCTGGTTAAATCAGAGAATAACTCACTTCCTCAATCACCAACTCCACCTTTTTACCCGCCCAATCAAGAACCTTCCGGGCCTCGGCGATGATCTCCTGACCGATACCGTCCCCCGGCAACACCAAAATAGTCTTTGCACTCATGACTCACGTTTCTCCTAATAATTCTAATCCAAAAAGGCCCAGGGGGCGCTCTGGCGACGGGCTTTCTCGAAAGCCTCGATCTCCGGCAGGTGGCGCAAAGTCAAGCCAATGTCGTCCAAACCATTGAGCAGACAGTAGCGACG
>JADFYS010000014.1 GCA_015232955.1 Gammaproteobacteria bacterium | reverse complement strand
AGAGGAGGGGAGGGCGGTGCTCGATCTGACTCTCCCGGGGGGGATGGCGGCGTTACAACAGCAGCTGGAGCAGAGCAGCGAAGGGGGGATCACCTTCCCTTTCTCCACCCCCTCTGCCGACGAAGAGGGGAACTGCGCGTGGCAGGTGACGATCACCCGGTTCGAGAGCGGCCATCTCCACTGGCTGTTTCGCTCGGATAGCGCTGTGGATTCAATTACGGAACAGGCGCTGCAGCGGGATCGCCTGACCGGTTTACCCTCCCGCCAGCTCTTTCTTGATCGGGCAGAGCAGGCGATTATGAGTGCTCGTCGTAACCGCCACAATGTCGCCATCCTCCGCCTCGGACTCGATAACTTTACCCGTCTCAATGAGGGGTTAGGCCACGACTATGGCGATGAGGTGCTGCAGCAGTTTGCGCAGCGGGTGATGAAGGTGGTGCGTAACAGTGATACCGTCGCCCGACTGGAAGGGGATCAGTTCGGACTGGTGATGACCATCACCTCTACCGGAGATGCGGTGCTGGTGGCCAACAAACTGCTACAGATGCTGGAGCCACCCTTCGCTGCACAGGATCAGGAGATACTCCTCTCTGCCAGTATCGGCATCTCCCTCTTCCCCTCTGACGGCGACGAAATTATGGAGCTGCTGCAACAGACGCAGATCGCCATGCGCCATGTCAAACTCGATGGTGGCAACACCTTTCGCTTCTTCGCCACCGAGATGAACCTGCGGGCGCGACAGCGGATAGAGCTGGAGAACGATATCCGTCGCGGTCTCGATGAAAATGAGTTTGTCCTCTACTACCAGGCGAAGGTGGATAGTGATACGCGGCGGATTGTCGGTGCCGAGGCGCTAATCCGCTGGATCCACCCCGAAAAAGGGATGATAAGCCCCGGCCTCTTTATCCCTGTGGCGGAGGAGAGCGGGTTAATCAGCCGCATCGGCACCTGGGTGATACAGGAGGCGTGTCGCCAGAATCGGGCGTGGTCCGATGCCGGCCTCGCTATTGTCAAGATCTCGGTCAATGTGGCTGCCCCCCAGTTTCGGGATCAGCAGATGGTGGCGAAGGTCGGTGCGGTGCTCGCTGAGAGCGGCCTGGACGCCTCGATGCTCGAGCTGGAGTTGACCGAGAGCCTGCTGGTGGGGGATATTGAAAATACCATCGCCCGTCTGCAGCAGCTGCGGGATATGGGGGTGGCGATAGCGATCGACGACTTCGGTACCGGCTACTCCAGCCTCAGTTATCTCAGCCGTTTCCCCCTGACCACCCTCAAAATTGATCGCGCCTTTATTCAGGATGTGACCATTAATCGCCATACCGCCGAGATAGCGCGAGCGATTATCGCCCTCTCCCACGGTCTGGAATTGGCGGTAGTTGCCGAGGGTGTAGAGAGTAGCGCACACATTAATTTCCTGAAAGAACATGGATGTAATGTCATTCAAGGGTTCTATTACAGCATGCCGGTAGCGGCTGAAAAGTTTGCTGATCTCCTGCGTCGGGGCTATATCGACCCCGAGCCGGAGTCGTTTTCGGAAACAGGAAAAAAACTGAAATAAAACTGAAATAAATGCTCGACTCTGGAGACTACTCTTTGGTAGAGTATGGGCCATGAAGATAGCGATACACAATAACAGCAACACTATCTAAGGGGGGTTAGATGCTCGGGAATTATCTTCCGATATTGATCTTTATTGGGGTCGGTCTCGTCTTTGGGGCGATCATGGTGGCGTTGGGGATGCTCCTCTCCTCCTCCAAGCCCGATGCTGAAAAACTCTCCCGTTACGAGTGCGGTTTCGAGGCGTTTGCGGGGGCACGGAGCAAGTTTGATGTCCGTTTCTATCTCGTCGCCATCCTCTTCATCATCTTTGATCTTGAGATCGCCTTTCTCTTTCCCTGGGCCATCGTCCTTCGGGATCTCGGTCTCTACGGTCTCCTTGCGATGGGACTCTTCCTCGGAATTCTGGTGATCGGCTTTATCTACGAATGGAAGAAGGGGGCGCTGCAGTGGGAATAGAAGGCAGACTCGAAGAGGGTTTTGTCACCACCACCCTCGATACGGTGATCAACTGGGCGCGAACCGGTTCGATGTGGCCGATGACCTTCGGACTCGCCTGCTGTGCTGTAGAGATGATGCACGCGGGGGCTTCGCGATACGATCTCGACCGTTTTGGGATCATCTTTCGTCCCAGCCCACGCCAGTCTGATGTGATGATTGTCGCTGGAACCCTCTGCAATAAAATGGCTCCGGCGCTGCGTAAGGTCTATGACCAGATGGCGGAGCCGCGTTGGGTGATCTCCATGGGATCCTGCGCCAACGGTGGCGGCTACTACCACTACTCCTACTCTGTGGTGCGCGGCTGTGATCGCATTGTCCCGGTCGATGTCTATGTCCCCGGCTGCCCCCCCACTGCCGAGGCGCTCCTCTTTGGAATCCTGCAGCTGCAGCAGAAGATTCGCAGCACCAATACCATCGCCCGACTTCCCGAAAGTCAAAGTGGTGAGAGTGAGGGTCGCCATGTCTGACTACTACCAACAGTTGGCGGCGACGGTCTGTGAAGCGCTGACGCTCCCCTCCGAGCGGGCGGAGGTGAAGCTGGGTGAACTTACCCTGACCCTCACTGCAGAAGAGCTACCGCAACAGGCGCTGCAGCTGCGTGACCATCCGCAACTCCGGTTTGCACAGCTCATCGACCTCTGTGGTGTCGATTATGACGCCTACCCGCAATCCTCTCCTCTCGCCAGCCGTTATGCGGTGGTCAGCCACCTTCTGTCACCAGAGCTGAACCATCGCATCCGTATACGGGTCTTCGCGGGGGATGATATGCCGCGTATCCCCTCGGTGACCGAGATCTGGAGCAGTGGCAACTGGTTTGAACGGGAGGCGTTTGACCTCTTCGGTATCCTGTTTGAAGGTCACCCCGATCTGCGCCGGATCCTGACCGACTACGGCTTCATCGGCCACCCCTTCCGTAAGGATTTTCCGGTGAGTGGCAATGTCGAAATGTCCTATGACGCCGAAAAAGGGCGAGTGGTCTACCGTCCGGTTTCGGTGGAATTAAGAAACCAGATCCCCCGGGTGATGCGGGATGATCATCGATACACCGTGTCTGCGGTGAAGAGTGCGGAGTAGAGATGTCGCAAATCCATAACTACACCATCAACTTCGGTCCGCAACACCCGGCAGCACACGGGGTGTTGCGGCTGATCCTTGAGATGGATGGCGAGGTGATCGAGCGGGCTGATCCCCATATTGGACTCCTCCATCGGGCGACGGAGAAGCTGGCGGAAGAGCGCCACTATCTGCAGAGCCTCCCCTATATGGATCGTCTCGACTATGTGTCGATGATGAGCAACGAACACGCCTACTGCATGGCGATAGAGAAGATGACCGGAGTCGATGTGCCGCTGCGGGCGCAGTACATTCGGGTCCTCTTTGACGAGATTACACGAATCCTCAACCACCTGATGTGGATCGGGACCCACGGTCTCGATGTCGGGGCGATGGCGCTCTTTCTCTTCGCTTTTCGCGAGCGGGAAGATCTCTTCGACTGCTACGAAGCGGTCTCCGGGGCGCGGATGCATGCCGCCTACTACCGTCCGGGAGGGGTCTATCGCGATCTTCCCGATGAGATGCCCCGCTTCCGCGAGGCAGCGACTAAATATCACTCTGCAGATGAGATGAGGGCGCTTAACAGCAACCGCCAAGGGTCACTGCTCGACTTTATCGAAGATTTTACCAACCGTTTCCCCGGCTATATCGACGAGTATGAGACCCTGCTCACCGATAACCGCATCTGGAAGCAGCGGCTGGTGGATATCGGCATTGTCTCCCCCGAGCGTGCGCTGCAGCTCGGCTTTACCGGGCCGATGTTGCGCGGTTCAGGCATCGCCTGGGATATTCGCAAGAAACAGCCCTACGAGGTCTACGATCAGCTCGACTTCGATATCCCGGTGGGGACCAACGGCGACTGTTACGATCGCTATCTCGTTCGGGTGGAGGAGATGCGACAATCAAACCGGATTATGAAGCAGTGTGTCTCCTGGCTGAAGCAGAATCCGGGGCCGGTGATCTCCGCTAATCACAAAGTGGCACCGCCCCCACGCCAGGATGTCAAAGAGGAGATGGAGGCGTTAATCCACCACTTCAAACTGACCAGTGAGGGGATTCAGGTGCCGGCTGGTGAGGCGTATGCTGCGGTTGAGCACCCCAAGGGTGAGTTCGGGATCTACCTTATCTCCGACGGCAGCAACCGCCCCTACCGTCTCAAGATTCGCGCCCCCGGTTTTGCCCATCTTGCGGCGATGGATGAGATGGCCCGGGGCCATATGCTCGCCGATGTGGTGACCATTATCGGATCACAGGATATCGTTTTCGGAGAGATTGATCGCTAATGAGCAGTGCGGAGAGAGTGACCCTAACCGCGGCGTCGTGCCGGGAGATCGATAACTGGATCGCCAAATATCCTGCTGAGCAGCGACAGTCGGCGGTGATGGCGGCGCTACGAATTGCTCAGGAACAGAACGGTGGCTGGCTGCATCAGGATCTGCTGCAGGCGGTTGCCGACTATCTCGATATGGCGGTGATCGCTGTCTACGAGGTGGCCACCTTCTACTCGATGTATGAGCTGGAGCCGGTGGGACGGCACAAGATCTCCATCTGCACCAACATCTCCTGTCTTCTCTGCGGCTCTGAAGAGGTGGTTGCCCACTTTGAGAAATCCCTTGGAATCAAGCTGGGGGAGAGCACCGCCGATGGTCGCTTCACCCTGAAAGAGGTGGAGTGTCTCGGCGCCTGTGTCAACGCGCCAATGGCCCAGGTAGGGCGCGACTATTACGAAAAACTGACCCCGGAGACGATAGATGCCCTGCTCGATCAACTGCGGAGGGACGCGTCGTGAGTAGTAGCCCCAGCCAGAATGAGGTCTGTTTTCGTACCCTGCACCGCGAACAGCCGTGGACGCTGGAGAGCTACACCAGCGTTGGTGGTTACAGCTCGTGGCGCAAGATTGTCTGCGAAAAGGTGAGTGCAGAGTCGATTATCGACAATGTCAAACTATCCGCACTGCGCGGCAGGGGCGGAGCCGCCTTCCCCACCGGGATCAAATGGTCGTTTATGCCGCGAACAGCAGCGGGACAGAAGTACATCGTCTGTAACTCCGACGAAGGCGAACCGGGGACCTGCAAAGACCGCGATATCCTCCGCTATAACCCCCACCAGCTGGTTGAGGGGATGGCCATCGCCGGATATACCATCGGCGCCACCATGGGGTACAACTACATTCGTGGCGAATTCTGGGAGCCGTATGAGCGCTTTCAGGCAGCGATCGAAGAGGCGCGGGCAGAGGGGTTGCTCGGAAAGAATATCCTCGGCTCGGGGATCGATTTTGATATCGAGGTCCACCTCGGTGGAGGTGCCTATGTCTGTGGGGAAGAGACGGCGCTAATCGAATCGATCGAAGGCAAAAAGGGTCAGCCGCGCTTCAAACCGCCATTTCCTGCCGGTTACGGCCTCTACGGCAGACCGACCACTATCAATAACACCGAATCACTCGCCTCCATTCCGCCGATCATGGAGAAGGGGGGCGACTGGTTTCTGCAGCTGGGCAAGCCGAACAACGGCGGCCAGAAGCTCTTTTCCGTCTCGGGCCATGTCAATAACCCCGGTAACTTCGAGGTGGCGATGGGGCTGCCCTTTAGCGAACTGCTGCAGCTGGCAGGTGGCGTCCGTCAGGGGCATCAGCTCAAAGCGGTGATCCCCGGAGGGAGTTCGACCCCGGTACTACCGGCGGCGAAGGCGATGGCGATGACCATGGATTACGACTCCATTACCGAGGCGGGATCGATGCTTGGGGCCGGTTCGGTGATTGTGATCGACGACTCCGCCTGTATGGTGAAGCTGCTGGCACGCCTCTCCCACTTCTACCACGAAGAGTCGTGTGGACAGTGTACCCCCTGCCGTGAAGGGACCGGATGGCTGTCGCGGATTCTCCACCGCATTGAACATGGTGAAGGGAGGGCCGAGGATCTCGAACAGCTGGAACGGGTGGCGAGACAGATTGAGGGCAACACCATCTGTGCTCTTGGTGATGCGGCGGCGATGCCGGTTCGCAGCTTTCTAACACACTTTCGCGCCGAGTTTGAGTATCACATCCAACACAAACGCTGCATGGTGGGGTCTTAGCGATTATGGCCGAAGTTGTGAACATTGAAATTGATGGACGGGCGCTGCAGGTAGAACCGGGTAGCCGCCTGCTCGATATTGCAGATGCCCATGGCATCACCATCCCCCGCTTCTGCTATCACAAAAAGCTCTCCCTTGCCGCCAGCTGCCGTATGTGTCTGGTGGAGGTGGAGAAGGCACCGAAACCGATGCCCGCCTGCTCTACTCAGGTGATGGAAGGGATGGTCGTCCACACCCGCTCTCCTCGGGCGATCGCCTCACAACGGGCGGTGATGGAGTTTCTTCTCGTCAACCATCCGCTCGACTGCCCCATCTGCGATCAGGGGGGGGAGTGTCAGCTGCAAGAGATGGCGATGGGCTATGGCAACGACAGCTCCAACTATGGAGAGACGAAGAGAGAGGTGGTCGATCCCGACCTCGGGCCGCTGATCGCCACCGATATGAACCGCTGTATCCACTGTACCCGCTGCGTCCGTTTCGGTGCAGAGATCGCAGGTATGATGGAGCTGGGGGCGCCGGGCAGGGGGGAGACGATGCACATCTCCACCTTTGTCGCGAAGACGGTAGACTCCGAGATCTCGGCCAATGTGATCGACCTCTGCCCCGTGGGGGCACTCACCTCGAAGCCGTTCCGCTATAAAGCGCGGCCGTGGGAGCTGCAGGGGGTGGAGACGGTCTCGCTTCACGACGCCATGACCCCGCCAATTCGGGTTGATTCGCGCCGGGGCGAGGTGATGCGGGTGGTACCGGCCTCAGCAGGTGATGCATGGATCGCCGACCGTGATCGCTTCGCCTACACCGGCCTTGCGTCGGGTGATAGGCTGACCCGACCGATGATCAAACGCGATGGTCTCTGGAAAGAGGTGGAGTGGGATCGCGCCCTCACCTTTGCTGCCGAGGGGTTGCAGAAGTTGGTGAAGAGTGGAGGGGGAGATGGGGTCGCTGCGTTGGCGGGGACCACCTCCACCACCGAAGAGTACTATCTGCTGCAGAAGCTGATGCGGGGACTCGGTTCCAACCACCTCGACAGCCGTCTGCGCCAGATCGACTTTAGCGATGAGGAGCGTGCCCCGATCTATCCGGGGCTGGGCCAGCCTCTGGCAGCCATCGCCGATCACGACAGTTACCTCCTTATCGGTACCGACCTCCGCCATGAGCAGCCACTGCTGGCGCAGAAGGTGAGAGAGGCCAACCGCAAAGGGGCGAAGGTGCTGGTGGTCAATCCGGCCCCATTTCCCCAGGCGATGAGCCTGACGGAGGAGATAATCACCACCCCGTCCGCGCTGGTGACCGAACTGGCGGCGATTGCCGCCGCAGTTGAGGTCTCCACCGGCTCCGCAGCGCTACAGAAGATAATCACCGCAGCAGAGATCACCCCACATCATCAGCGCATCGCCGCTGCGCTCCGAGAGAGCAGTTCAGGACAGATCCTCTTGGGTGGTATCGCCCTTGCCCATCCTCAACTCTCACTGCTGCGTGCTTTGGCAGAGCAGATTGCTGCGAGCTGTAACGCTCAGCTCGGCTATGCCGGAGCGGGGGGCAATAGTGCCGGTGCGGCGTTGGCCGGCTTCCTCCCCCACTACGGTGTCGGTGGCGTGGCACTGGCCGAGAAGGGCAAGTCGTGGCGCGAGATGAGTGCGTCGGAGATCAAAGGGGTGGTGCTGCTCAATCTAGAGCCAGAGCTGGATGGGGTCGATTCAGCCGCGCTCCTCGCCATGTTGCGGCAAACCTCGTTTAATGTGGCGTTAACCGCCTTCGTCAGTGATGAGATGGAGCAGTATGCCGATGTCCTTTTGCCGCTGGCCACCGCCTACGAGACCTCCGGAACTGCAATTAACGGCGCGGGAGAGACAGTAACGCTGCGCGCAGCACTCCCGCTTCCGGGGGAGAGTCGTCCCGGGTGGAAGGTGTTGCGGGTGTTAGGAAATCTCCTCAATCTGAGCGGATTTGAACAGATGAGCAGCGCTGAGGTGACGACGGAAGTGGAGGCGTTTACCACACATCTCGATCCAGCAGTACAGTCAGGTGCCAGTCAGAATGGGGAGATCCCGGAGTCATTTCCCGAATTTCCTCAAGGGGATGGGCTGCAGCGGGTGGTCACCAATGCCCTCTACGCCAGCGATCCGGTGGTGCGTCGCGCTCCGCCTCTGCAGCAGACGGCGATTGCCGCCAGGGGGCGAAGAGTGCACCTCTCCGCTATAGATGGTGAGGCGCTGGCGCTTAGTGACGGAGATAAGGTGGTGATCCGTCAGGGAAGTCAGAGCCGGTTCGTAGAGTGCACCCTTCAACCCAACCAGGCGGCCGGAACGGTCATTGTCGCTGTGGGAGAAGCTGGAGTGGCAGGTTTTAACAGCGGTTATATTGAGGTGAGCGGAGCCTGAAGATGGTAGAGATGATCGAGTCCCTGTTGACCTTTATCGGCTTTCCGCTCTGGATGCAGAGTGTGATTATCATCCTCCTCAAGATCGTGGTCATTCTGCTGCCGCTTCTCGGTGTCGTCGCCTACTTCACCCTCCTCGAGCGGAAGGTGATCGCCTATATGCATGTCCGTATCGGACCCAACCGCGTCGGCCCGCGCGGTCTGCTCCAGCCGATCGCCGACGCGGCGAAGCTGATGTTTAAAGAGATCGTCATCCCCAGTGGCGCCGATAAGCCGCTCTTCTTGATAGCGCCAATCATCTCGATGGCGCCGGCACTGGCAGCGTGGGCAGTGATTCCGTTTGAGGCGGAGATGGTGTTGGCCGATGTTGACGCCAGCCTGCTCTATGTCCTCGCGCTCACCTCTGTCGGAGTTTATGGGGTCATCATCGCCGGCTGGGCCTCCAACTCCAAATACGCCCTGCTCGGGGCGATGCGCTCAGCGGCGCAGATCGTCTCTTACGAGATTGCGATGGGCTTCGCCCTGGTCGGGGTGCTCATGGCTGCAGGCAGCATCAATCTCGGTGATATTGTCACCGCACAGCAGGGGGGAGTCGTCCACTGGTTCTGGCTGCCGCTTCTGCCGCTCTTTCTGGTCTACTTTATCTCTGGCGTCGCCGAGACCAACCGTGCGCCGTTTGATGTCGCCGAAGGGGAGTCGGAGATTGTCGCCGGATTCCATGTCGACTACTCCGGGATGGCCTTTGCCGTCTTCTTCCTTGCCGAGTACGCCAATATGATTCTGGTGGCGATGCTCGCCGCTCTGATGTTCCTCGGCGGCTGGCTCTCACCGTTTGAGGGGATCGGCTTTCTCTCCGGCACCTTCCTCGCGGCCCCGAGCATCCTCTGGCTCTTTGCCAAGACCTCGATCTTTATGGTGCTCTACCTCTGGTTTCGCGCCTCCTTCCCCCGCTACCGCTACGATCAGATTATGCGTCTCGGCTGGAAGGTCTTTATACCCATCACCATCGTCTGGATTGCGGTGGTGGGGATCGCCATTGTGGCTGAAATTGGACCGTGGTTTGCCACCAACACCGGGGTGACGGGATAATGGGTAAGATGCTACAGATTCTGAAAAGCCTAACCCTGAGCGAACTGTTGGGGGGGATGGGGGTCACTGGCCGCTACTTCTTTAAACGCAAATTTACGGTGCAGTATCCCGATGAGCGGGCACCAATCTCCCCCCGATTCCGCGGTCTTCATGCGCAACGCCGCTACGCCAATGGCGAAGAGCGCTGTATCGCCTGCAAACTGTGTGAGGTCGCCTGCCCGGCGCTGGCGATCACCATCGAATCGGAGCAGCGTAAGGACGGGAGTCGCAGGACAACCCGCTATGACATCGACCTCACCAAATGTATCTTCTGCGGCTTCTGCGAAGAGGCGTGTCCGGTGGATGCCATTGTTGAGACCAGAGTCTACGAGTACCACGGTGAATCGCGAGAGGATCTGCTCATGACCAAAGAGCGGCTTCTGGCTGTGGGCGATGCCCACGAGGCGCAGATTGCAGCCGACCGTGCTGCCGATGCACGCTACCGATAATCGGCGAGGAGCAAACAGGTAACCACCATGATCTCATTTGAACAGCTACTCTTCTACCTCTTTGCGGCGATTATCATCCTCTCCGCGGTGCGGGTGGTGACGGTGCGCAATCCGATTCACGCTGCGCTCTATCTTGTCCTCACCTTTTTTACCACCTCTGCGCTCTGGATCCTGCTCGAGGCGGAGTTTCTGGCGATCACCCTGGTGCTGGTCTATGTCGGGGCGGTGATGGTCCTCTTCCTTTTTGTCATTATGATGCTCGACATCGACATAGCCGAGATGCGTGAGGGGTTTGTCTCGATTCTACCGCTGGCGGTCGTGGTGGCGGTGATGATGGTGGCGGTGATGGTGATGGTGGTCGGCCCCCACCACTTCGGGCTTGAGATCTACCCTGCCGCAGTGCGTCACGCCGCAGACTACAGCAACACCCGCGACCTCGGGAGTGTCCTCTATACGGTCTACCTCTACCCATTTGAGATCGCGGCGGTCATTCTGCTCGTCGCCATTGTCGCAGCCATCTCCCTTACCCACCGTCGCCGTCCCGATGTGGTAACGCAGCGGATAGAGGATCAGGTGGCGGTGACCAAGAGTGAGCGGCTGAAGGTGATCGAGATGAAAGCAGAGGAGAGACGCTAATGGTTGAGTTGTCAGATTTCCTGATAGTGGCTGCCATCCTGTTTAGTATCAGCATGGCGGGGATCTTTATTAATCGTAAAAACCTGATTGTGCTCTTGATGTGCATCGAACTGATGCTGCTGGCGGTCAATATCAATTTTGTCGCCTTCTCCCACTATCTTGGGGACAACTCGGGGCAGATCTTCGTCTTTTTTATTCTTACCGTAGCCGCAGCGGAAGCGGCGATAGGGTTGGCGCTGCTGGTGGTACTCTTCCGTAATCGCCAGACCATTAATGTCGCCAATCTTGATCAACTAAAGGGGTGATGCGTGACTATCAGTGATCTTCACAGTGTGACCATTGCCATCGTCCTCGCGCCCCTAATCGGTGCGCTCATCGCCGGATTGATGAGTGATGCCGTGGGGCGGAAAGGGGCGCACACCATCACCATTACCGGGGTAGCGATCTCCTTTATCCTCTCCGCCATCCTCTTTAAGTACCTCGTCTTTGAGGGGGGAGCCACCATCGAGCAGAGTGTCTACACCTGGCTCGTCTCTGACGGCATTGTGTTTGAGATCGGGTTTCTCATCGACCGTTTGACGGTGATGATGATGGTGGTGGTCACCTTTGTCTCTCTCATGGTCCACATCTACACCATCGGCTATATGGCGCATGACGAAGAGAACTGGCCCCAAGAGAGTCTTGCCGGTCGTAACAGCTACCAGCGCTTTTTTAGCTACATCTCGCTCTTCACCTTCTCGATGCTGATGCTGGTGATGGCCAACAACTTTATGCAACTCTTCTTTGGCTGGGAGGCGGTTGGTCTGGTCTCTTATCTGCTTATCGGCTTCTGGTCGGTGCGTGAGAGTGCGGTCTACGCCAACCTCAAGGCGTTTCTCGTCAATCGGGTGGGCGACTTCGGCTTCCTTCTCGGAATCGGCGCGGTCCTGATGTACTTTAACAGTCTCGACTATATGACGGTCTTTGAGAATGCAGAGCTGCATAAAGATGTTATGGTCGAGGTGATCCCCGGCTCTCCATGGAGTCTGATGACACTCATCTGTCTTCTTCTCTTTATCGGGGCGATGGGCAAGTCGGCCCAGTTTCCGCTGCACATCTGGCTCCCCGACTCGATGGAGGGTCCGACCCCGATCTCTGCCCTTATCCACGCCGCGACCATGGTCACCGCCGGTATCTTTATGGTGGCACGGATGTCCCCTCTGTTTGAACTGTCAGAGACCGCGCTGAGTACAGTGATGATTATTGGTGCCATCACCGCGCTATTTATGGGCTTTCTCGGACTGGTACAGAACGACATCAAACGGGTGGTCGCCTACTCGACCCTGTCACAGCTCGGTTATATGACCGTCGCCCTTGGTGCCAGCGCCTACGCCGCGGGTATATTCCACCTTATGACCCACGCCTTCTTTAAGGCGCTGCTCTTCCTTGGAGCGGGATCGGTGATTATCGCGATGCATCATGATCAAGATATGCGCAATATGGGGGGGTTACGCAAATATATGCCGATCACCTGGATCACCTCACTTATCGGCTCTCTCGCCCTTATTGGTGCCCCCGGCTTTGCCGGCTTCTTCTCTAAAGATTCGATCATTGTTGCCGTCGGTCACTCCACTGTCGCCGGCTCTGGTTTTGCCTATTTTGCGGTACTTCTCGGCGTCTTTATCACCGCACTCTACAGTTTTCGGATGTACTTCCTCGTCTTTCACGGCAAAGAGCGGATGAGTGAGAAGAGCCGCTCCCATCTCCACGAGACACCATGGGTGGTGACGCTGCCTCTGGTGCTGTTGGCGATCCCCTCGGTGGTGATCGGTTTTCTCTGGGTCGATAGTATGGCGTTTGGTGACTTTTTTGGCTCGGCAATCTATGTTGCGGCAAACCATGATGTCCTGACTGCACTTGCAGAAGAGGGGCACAATGCGGTCTCGATGCTCCTCCACACCCCCATTTCAGCCCCGTTCTGGCTGGCGTTGGCGGGTGTGGCGACAGCCTATCTCCTCTATATGAGAGAGACCTGGATCCCGGAGCTGATTGCGAGCCGCTTCTCCCGTATCCATAACATCCTCCTCAATAAATACTACATGGATGAGTTCGCCTCTGCCTTTTTCGGTGGCGGTAGTCGTCTTCTCGGAACCGGATTGTGGCGACTGGGGGATATGGCGATCATCGATGGCCTGGCAGTCAACGGCTCTGCCCGCACTGTCGGCTGGTGCTCGTCACTGCTGCGCCATATTCAGACCGGTTATCTCTACCACTACGCCTTCGCCATGATCCTCGGTCTGCTAGGCCTCTTCCTCTATTTTCTTTTTTAAGGACGGGATGAATGTTCGCTGAATCTCCGCTGCTGAGCCTGACAATCTGGATTCCGATCTTCGGGGGTCTGCTCGTCCTTTTCGTCGGAAGTAAGGAGAATGGGGGGTTTGAAGCGAGAGTGATCGCCCTTCTCGTCTCTCTGATCACCTTTATCATCTCCCTCCCGCTCTTCGTCTACTTTGACCGTAGTCAGTGGCAGATGCAGTTTGAAGAGTTTGTACCGTGGATCGATGCGGTGCGGGTCAACTACCATCTTGGCGTCGACGGTATCTCGATGCCTCTTATCATCCTCACCACCTTTATGACCGTTATTGTGGTGATTGCCGGGTGGAAGGTGATTAGTGAGAAGCCGGCACAGTACATGGCGTCGTTTCTGATTATGGAGGGGTTGATGATCGGTGTCTTCGCCTCCCTCGATGCGATGCTCTTCTATGTCTTCTGGGAGGCGATGCTCATCCCGATGTTTCTCATTATCGGGATCTGGGGAGGAGATAACCGCATCTATGCGACGATGAAGTTCTTTCTCTACACCTTCATCGGCTCCCTCTTTATGCTGGTCGCCCTAATCTACCTCTATCTCCAGTCGGGCACCTTCTCCATCCTCGAACTGCATCAGTTCAAGATCGCGCTCACGCCACAGATCCTCATCTTTCTCGCCTTTCTCTTCGCCTTCGCGGTCAAGGTTCCAATGTGGCCGGTCCACACCTGGTTACCCGATGCCCATGTCCAGGCGCCCACCGGGGGATCTGTTATTCTGGCGGCGATTATGCTTAAGTTGGGCGCGTACGGTTTTCTCCGCTTCTCGCTGCCGATAACCCCTGATGCCAGCCACGCCCTCGATGATCTGATGATCACCCTCTCACTGATCGCGGTCGCCTATATCGGCTTTGTGGCGCTGGTACAGACCGACATGAAGAAGCTCATCGCCTACTCCTCGATCTCGCATATGGGCTTTGTCACCCTCGGCTTCTTTATCGCCTTCACCATCTTTGAATCGACCGGATCGTTTCAGGGGGCGGCGATGGGGATGGAAGGGGCGATGGTGCAGATGATCTCCCACGGCTTTGTCTCTGGTGCGATGTTCCTCTGTGTCGGTGTGATGTATGACCGGATCCACTCACGCGAGATCGCCAGTTACGGTGGTGTCGTCCATGTGATGCCGAAGTTTGCCGGGCTGCTGGTCCTCTTTGCCATGGCCAATGCCGGGCTCCCGGGGACGGCAGGTTTTGTCGGGGAGTTTATGGTGATTCTCAGCGCCTTTAAGGCCAACTTCTGGATCGCCTTTATCGCTGCTTTAACCTTGGTTCTCGGGGCGGCCTACACCCTCTGGATGGTAAAACGGGTGGTCTACGGCCCGGTGAGCGAAAACAAGGTGGCAACGATGGAGGATCTCTCGTTGCGCGAAGGGCTGTTTATGGCGATACTCGCCTTCGCGGTCATCGGCCTCGGTCTCTATCCGGCGCCGCTGCTCGAGGTGATGCACGCCACTGTGGATCACCTGGTGCAGCATATTGCGATCTCAAAACTCTAACTGGATCGACTGATGAACTTTACCCTACCTGATTTTACGCCGGCCATTCCCGAGATCTTCATGCTCGTCATGATCTCGGTGGTTCTCATTGTCGATCTCTTTGTAAGCGATGAGCGGAGGATAATCACCTACCTACTTGCCCAGGCGACCCTGGTGGTGACTGCGGTCCTCACTCTCGGCCTCATCGGGACCGAGACCCAGATCACCTTTAACGGAAGTTTTGTCCTGGATCCCCTTGCTGCGGTCTCCAAGCTGGTGATCTATGGCGTAGTGCTGGTGGCGTTCGCCTACTCCAGACACTACCTGCGGGCACG
>JADFYS010000149.1 GCA_015232955.1 Gammaproteobacteria bacterium | reverse complement strand
CATATTTCATGTCACGGAGGTATTAAGCTTTTATGGTGTGGTCGGTTACTATTATGCGATGATTGGTGAATATGATCTTGCAAATCAATTTCTTACAATACTGAATGACCTATCCCCTCAACATGGATTCACGCAGCGATTAAGAAAAAGAATCGATAGGGCTGGTACTCTAATTGCGTGATATATTTCAATCGTTCTCTATCGTGCATATCTAGCGGATACACCAAAGTCGCGCCGCTTATACCCCAAGATACCTGGAAACGCTGGTTCCAGGTATCTTGGGTATAAACCAAAAACTGATGATCACCTCGAAAAAATCCGCCGTTCACAGTGCCTTAAGATAGCGATCTACAGCATCTTCTATCGCGATCGAGCCGCTACGAACCGCTGCTTCATAGCTGTGCATCCATGGCGCCATGTAGCCACGGCAATGTTGGAACTCCAGCAGCATAATTCTTGCCAGAGGCCCTGCTCCGCTGAGAAAACCACTCTCATCGAAATTCTTCTCTGCACGATGGCGATCATAGCGAATTCGGACAATCTCTGCCTCCCACCTGCTGTGTCGATATTGACAACGGGCATAGGCTGCACGGCAGTCGCGATCAAAAGAGGAGCCGACAGAGCCGGTATTGACCACCAGCGTTCCGTTGTGACGGGTGATGAGCGGGCGATGGGTATGCGATGTAACAAAGAGTGTTCCACTCTCTCCTAACTTTTGGGGTAGCTCCCCTGAAGAGGTGGTGGGGTGAATGCCGTCACGATTTCCCAGTCGCGTGCCATGCATGATCTCGACCTCTCCACCACCCGCATCGCGAAGTGTCCGCTCCCGCTCCCATCCTGCAACAGCTGGTAGGTAGGGTGCTATCTGGAGCGCGGTCCAGTGTGCAAAGCGGCGCAAGGTATAGGCGCTATCATCAGTTTTACCCGCTCTTGCGGCTCTTAACACCAGCTCTTCATGGTTTCCCTGGATAAACCGCAGATCTTTTCGATAGTGCTCTGCCCAACGAAGACAGTCGAGGGAGTTGGGGCCACGATTGATAAAATCACCATTGGCGATCACTTGATCCGGTTGCCACTGTTCAATATCGGCAAGCACCGCCTCTAGTGCAGGGAGGTTACCGTGGACATCTGAAAGAAGCGCCAGCTTCATCGCCTCTACCCCTCTTCGCTCAGGGCGGTCAGATCCTTATATCTTGTTCTCGCAGTCAACGCCATAATCTCGGGCCGTCTCTTGCTATCACGGTAGATTGTATCGAGAAACGCCTCCTCCTCTGCCATCTCTGTAGCGGCGACCTCTTTCCACCAATATTTTCTTCCCTGAGCATCGTTCGCCTGCCAGCGATACGATCGATTTTTTAATTCGTCTTTGGCGTTAAAGGGCGCACCGACTGCCCGCACAAGAAAGCTCGATAACGCCTGCTGCTCCAGTAGTTGTGCAAAGGCCTGCGGCGTGTGGTGTAGCAACCAAGCCACCGCCAGACAGTCGGTGGTAGCGCGATGCCCGCCATAGAACCAGCCACTGCGGTAGAGAAGATACTCCAGTTTACGGCTCTCAAACCCGAGCGTGGACCAATCGATACCGGCAGAGGTGCAGGCCCAACGCAAGCGATCATGCTCTGGAAAGCGAAGCTCAAAAAACTGGCGATCAAACCGGGCATTGTGGGCGACCATCAGCGGATCACTAGCCAACCAGGTCGCGATCTCTGCTTCAGGCAGCGCTTTCCCTCGGACCATTTCATTATTGATACCGGTCAATCGGGTGATAAACGGAGGGATTGAGAGCCCTGGATCCTCGTAATAACCGGCCACTTCCTCAATCGCGGTCACTCTTCCCAACATCGCACTGTAGCTTACCTTCACCATCCCCAGTTCAATAATTCGATCTTTGCTACTGTCGATCCCGGTCGTTTCAAGATCGAGGACCAACAGCTCGGTCTCATCACCCTGAGGCGGATGGAGTTGCCACGGCCAGACGGCACCCTCTGCAGTGAGCGGGATCTGCTCCAGCAGCCGAAACCGTTCTGGAGCGTTCTCTATCTCGGTGATGCGTTGCAGGGGAAAGGGTTCTGTTAAAGAGGGCATAGGGATTTCCGATAATAATTCATAAAGAAAATAGGGGGGTACCCATATGAGCGATTTACGCCATCGCCGCTACCTGGCAGTTGCGACCCTGCTCCTTGGCGCGGTAAAGGAGGTTGTCGGTCAGGTTGACCCACGCTTCAGTCGTCTCACTCTTATTGAGCTGGGTCACACCAAAGCTGGCGGTGAGGGTGATCTCTTGCGGGAATTCGCTCTCTGCAAGGGTTGCCCTCAACTTCTCCGCCAGATGCTGCGCCTGTTCAAGCGTAGTATTCACCATTACCACCATAAACTCCTCTCCTCCCCAACGCCCCACCAGATCTGTCGCGCGCACCGAACGCTGTAAAATATTTGCCGCTTGAATCAATACCCTGTCACCGGTGAGGTGTCCAAAACTATCATTCACCGCCTTAAAGTGATCCAGATCCATCAAAATGAGTGACACCTCTCTCCCATAACGCTTTGCTTCATGAAATTTATGAGCAACCGCTTCATTCAGGGCAGCACGGTTAGCCACTTGAGTCAGGCTATCGGTGCGATTCGATATTTCAAGCAGCTCATTTTTGCGCTGCAGCTCATCACGAACCCGAACTTTCAAGCGCTCATTTTGCCAATTAAGAAAGAGAAAGAGGGCAAAAACGATCAGCGATTGGCGCAGTGTCACCACATCATACTTCATTGGGTAGAGTTCGAGCAGCCCGAGGATGACTGCTGTGGTCAACGCCACCACAAAAAGTGCCAATGCAGGTGCAGCCTCTTGCTGATCCAGAATAAGCATCGTAAAGAGGGGGATAAAGAGAATCCAGAGGTAGCCGGTACTACCGATGCCACCGGTAACAAAGATCACCAGACTCATAAAATAGACCGAGTAGACCAGGATACGACCACAAAAATGGACACTGGCGCCCTGCCTTAAAAGGTAGATATTGATGAGTTGGATCAGGCCCAAAATCAGCTCTACCCCCCCGAGGAGATAGACGCCCCGTTGGAGGTAGATCGCCCCAAAGAGGAGAAAAACCACAACAGTTGCCCCAGAAAAAGTGATGATACTCTTACGCTTGGCTTCGATAAAGGGATCCGCTGATGCATCCTGAATCGAAGTTAGAGGGAGTTCGGTCATCCTTTGGTCACCATCCTTTGCAAGTTGTTATTCATCCCTGTCGCCATTGTGTAGTCGTCCGATATCAAAAATAGGGGTGAATTATAGATGGATGATCACCTCAACGCCTCCCATTTCGTTACTTCATATATACCCAAGATAGATCAATATGCGATTTCACTACCACGGCTACTTGCTTTATGCTGTAAACCCTCATCGACTCTCAGGGAGACTGCCCATGACCCTTCTATCACCGCTACTGCCCCCTCTTCTTCTGTTACTCTTCTCCTCGCCTCTGGCTGCGCTGCAGCTCAATGCCGAAGGGCACGGAGTAAGCGGCGAGGCTGCACGAAAGGAGGCGTTCTCCGCCCTTGCCGAACAGCTCAAAGTGGAGGTTTCAAGCACCTTTCATGCGGCCAGTGATAGCAGTGGCAGAGTCGATGCCAGCAGACTGATCACCACCCACTCTGAGCTACCTCTGCTCGGGGTCGATACCGAGGTGAGCCGCAGCAAGAGCGGCTACACCTGTTACGCCTGGCTCAGTAGCAGTAAATCCTCCCCCCTCTATCAGGCAGAGATGAAGAGCCTCGCCAACCGTATCCGCTATCAGCAGCAGCAGCTCGCGCGGGAGAGCTCCGGAAGCAGCCGTTATTCCCTCCTCAACCAACTATTGACCGAGATCGAGCAGTTCGAAAACTACCGTACCGTTGCCCAGATCTTAGGCGCCAGGAGTCTGCCAGAGATTGCACTAACCGCCTCCACACTCCGTTCGCAACTGCTCACACTGGAGGCAGCAGCACCCACCCTCGCCATCGCAACTACCGTTCTTGCCCGAGATCTGCCGCAAAAACGATACTTCATCTATCCCCCTCTGCCCCAAGGGTCATCACAGGCGACCGCCCTCAGCCGACAGTTAAGGGATAGTCTGCGCACCCGTGTCACCTCCCTCGACCAGCCGCAACAGGCGGAGATCCTGCTCAAAGGGGGGTATGAGATCCTCAAAGACGGGATCTCTGTCAGCTATCGAGCAGTCAACCACCAGGGGGTCACCCTTGCCAGTCGCATCGTCAAACTCGCTCCAGCGGCCTACCAAGGGATGGCGTATCGTCCCGCCAGCCCCGATTTTGAACAGCTCCTCCACCACGGCTATGTGGTCAGTAATGAGTTTCGTGCAGAGCTCAGCACCAACCTTGGCAACAGTGATCTCCTCTTTACCCCGGGGCAGACGATCCAGCTGCTGGTGAGACTCAACCACCCCGGCTACTACTACCTAATCTCACACAACACCCGAGACAACATCTCCTATCTACTCCAGCTCAACCCCGGCCATCACCGTCGCGCCTTTATCAATTTCGTCAATGCCGATCAGATCAATCGCTGGCTCAGTCTGGGTGAGTTTGAGGTGACCCGACCCTTCGGCACCGAGAATCTGCAGCTCATCGCCAGCAGCGAGGATCTACTACAGCGGATACCACCCACCCACTACAATGAATCGCTACAACTCCATCTGGTAGAGAGTCATAACCGGCAAGAGGCGGTCGAGACCACTCGTGGTCTGGTCAATGTCGCGTTTATTCAGGGGAGGAAAGTGAAGGCCAAAAACAGCGAGGCGACACTGAGTTTTACAACAATGGAGTGAGGAGGGGGCAATAATTTACCCAAGAACCTTGGAAACACTGGATTTCGTTTAAAAAGAAGCGTAGCTATTCAAGGCATGAAGCCGCATGAATAGTCATTCTATTCATGCGGCTTCATAACGCTCGAGCGTCGCGCTTATCGGCTTTCTGGAACCGCCGTTTTCAGGGTTCTTGGATATACACCTTGTGTCAAAAAGAGTCAGGCGCTGGTGTTAATAATGGAACCGGGTTCCATCAAGCCGGATGCGGCAAGCTGGCTATTCATCTCTTGACCACTGCCGTTTGCGGGAGAGGAGACAATCTTCTCTAGGGCACTCATCGCTTCCCGATTGACACCGGTGGCGAGCGCAGCAGTTGCCGGAGCCGATGCAGCAGCAGGCGGCTGCCGATTTTCAATATTGCCAGCAGGAGGTGGTGTCGGAGCCGCCGGTTTCGCGAGGGTCTGTGTCTGATAACTGGTCATGGCCTGGGCGGCTGAAAGTTCCATTCTATTCTCCCGAATCTGGTTTACGAAATTTCACGACCTATATATCGTCCGTAAATTACGAAACTTTAGGCTTATTTTTGATTTTTTTATAATTTTTTATTTTATATAAAAATCAACTGGTTATCAAATAATCCGCTCTATTTCCACACCGGTTTACACATTTTCTCCCGAAATTACCGTACACCTTCTCCCCCAGTACTACTAAGTTAGTGACGGCGAAGGGATCTCCGCTACCCGATTGCCGAGTGTCGATGGCATGGACGCCATCGACAAGCCCCCATGGATGGGTTTAC
>JADFYS010000148.1 GCA_015232955.1 Gammaproteobacteria bacterium | reverse complement strand
TGAAATACATTAGCGTAACCATTCACTCCCCTGGCCTGTTTTAGCCCTCACCCCGGCCCTCTCCCAATGGGAGAGGGAGATTTAATGAAGGGGGACTAAACGGTTACATGTTGTCTGCAATAATATACAAAATACTGCTTTCAACGCCGTGGTTCCATCAAAAAGCAACACAAGAGATGAAAGAAGATGTGGATGCCTCAGATATCCATGCTGAGTTAGTCCGTCAAAGTGAACTGATGAATAAGTTGATTCAGGCTGTTGGCGGAGAAGGCGACAAGAGCATCACCTCTCAGGCAGTGATGGTGCCGTTGTCATGGAATTGGAGCTGGCGTGGCCGAAACAGCGGTGCGGTATTGCGCTTGCGAGCGGACAACAGCCTCCTCGCGGATGGCGATTTCAATCCGTTGAGGAAGCGCTCCTTCAACCGACACTTTGTCTTTAATCAGGCGTACGAATAGGACTATCTATGTCAAATTTACAATTTGCCCCCGGTGCCCGCATTGAAGTGCGCAGCGAAGAGTGGTTAATTCGCCGGGTGGATACCACCCAAAGCGGCGGTCAGCAGCTCACCTGTATCGGCATGAGTGAACTGGTGCGTGACATTGAGGCGATCTTCCTGAGCGAAATCGATGATAACCCCAGGTTAAAGACCGTTATCCGCCACCTCCGTCCGGAGGAGACCCAGTTTATAAGCGACACATCAAACCACTTTATCGACAGCCGCCTCTATCTGGAATCGCTACTGCGCCAGACACCACCCACCGATGAGCAGATCCATCTTGGCCACCTCGCAGCGATGGATACCCTCAATTACCAGCTCGATCCCGCCCGACAGGCGTTGCAGCAACCGCGCCAGCGCATCCTGATTGCAGACGCTGTTGGCCTGGGTAAAACCCTTGAGGCGGGGATACTGATAACCGAACTGATGCGCCGTGGTCGCGGCAAGCGAATATTGGTAGTCACGGTCAAATCGATGCTGACCCAATTTCAAAAAGAGCTCTGGAACCGTTTTACTATCCCGCTGACCCGGCTCGACTCGGTGGGCATTCAGCGGGTGCGTAACCGCATTCCCACCCACCACAACCCCTTTTTTTACTACGACAAATCGATCGTCTCCATCGACACTCTGAAACAGGGGATTGAATATCGCAACTATCTGGAGCAGGCGTGGTGGGACATTATCGTTATTGATGAGGCCCACAATGTGGCCGAGCGGGGCAGCAATTCGCAACGCAGTCGCCTCGCCCGGCTGCTGGCGAGTCGCTCTGACTCTCTGATTATGCTCTCTGCCACTCCCCATGACGGCAGTGCCCGCAGTTTTGCATCGCTACTCAATATGCTTGACGCCACTGCCATAGTCGATCCTGACAACTACAGCCGCGAAGACTATGCCGATAAAGGCTTGGTGATCCGCCGTTTCAAAAAAGATATCAAAGATCAGCTTAAAAACGAATTTCCAGAGCGTCAGACCTATCAGCAACACCACCCCGCCACACTCGAAGAGGAGCACGCCTTCACCCACCTCATCGACTGCCACTTTAGCCAGGATACCCACAAACGGGCAGGAGAGCTGTTCAAAACCACCCTCACCAAGGCGCTCTTCTCCAGCCCTGCCGCCTGCCGCGAGACCATTCGCAACCGCATTCGTACCCTGCAAAAACGCGACGATGCGGCTCTACAGCACGATATTGATCAGCTACAGCATCTTGACCGTCAGCTGACCCTCATTACTCCCGCCAAGTTTGCCAAATATCAGGGGTTACTACAGCAGATTCGGCACAAGTTTGCCTGGAAAGGTCGAAATAGCAAAGATCGGCTGGTGATCTTTGCCGAACGGATCGAAACCCTCAGGTTTCTTCACCACAACCTCCAGCAGGATCTTAATCTCAAACCACAACAGATCGACCTACTCCACGGTGGACTGGCCGATGTTGACCAGCAACATCTGGTGGAGGCGTTCGGCCAGGAGGAGAGCAGACTGCGACTGCTGCTCTGCTCCGATGTCGCCTCGGAGGGGATTAACCTGCACCACTGCTGTGCCAAGATGATTCACTTCGACATCCCTTGGTCGTTGATGGTATTTCAGCAGCGCAATGGCCGCATCGATCGCTATGGACAACAGCAGCGCCCACAAATCGTCTATCTGCTTACCGACAGCAATCAGTCCACCATTCAGGGTGATAACCGCATCCTCGAGGTGTTGATTGAAAAAGATGACAACGCGGTCAAAAATATCGGCGACCCCTCCGCCTTTATGGGGGTCTACACCATCGAGGGTGAAGAGCAGCTCACCGCCGCAGCGATGGAGCAGGGGATGGCTGCAGAAGAGTTTGATCAGATCTATCAGGCCAGTTTTGCCGACTTTGATCCCTTTGGAATCGACCTGACCCTACCCGATAATGAAGCGCCTGGCGCAACTGAGCCGGTGGCCAATCTATCGCTGTTTGAGAACGACTACCACTATCTGGAACAGGCGATACGACGACTCTCCGGTCGTGATAACGAGGATCAAGTTCGGCTGATGGACAGTGATGCCAATGGACAGCGATTGGAGTTTATCGCACCCCGGAGTCTGAAGTGGCGTTTTCAAAAGCTCAGTCGGGAAATATGGCCTGAAAAGGGTCACTTTATTTTGACTGCGAACATCGACAAAATGAAACAGTCCATCGAAGAGAGTCGGCGCAGCGAGTTGGCCTGGCCACGGGTGCACTATCTCTGGTCACACCATCCGGTGACCCAGTGGATTAACGATAAAGTCACCTCGGTTTTTCGTCGTCAGGAGGCACCGGTCATTCGGGTGCAACAGGGAGTCGCCAAGGATGAACATATCATACTGGTGGCGGCACAAATTCCTAACCGTAAAGGGCAGGCAGTGATCCATCTCTGGTACGGAGTACGGGTCAGGGCGCGGCAGGTGGTCGCAATCGAACCCTTTGCTGATGTCATGCAACAGACCGGCCTCAACGCCAATACCCTGCCCAACCGCAATGAACTGATCGATACCGCACCATTGCAGGAGTCGTTGCCACAGGTGGTCACCGCAGTGCAGCAGGAGATGGAGCAACAGAAGCAGGCGTTTGATCAGCAAATGTCTCCCAGACTACAGCAACAACTCGATCGCTTGCAGCGGTTACGGGGTCGTCACCAACAGCAACTGGAGATACAGTTCGAACAGAGCCAACAGCAGCAGAGTATTAAACAGAGCCGTAAGGAGCAGCAACAGCAACGGATTGAAGATCGCTTTAACGAATACCAGGCCTGGATTGACGAAACCATGACCATTCAGAATCAGGCCTATATTCAGATTATTGCGGCGCTGGTGGCGGGATAAGGGGAGAGCCGCGTGGCCTACACTCCACCGTTTAGCATCAGTAGCGAAGCGATTGACTCTATTGCCGCCATTGGTGAGTTCATTGGCCGGTTCACTTCACAAAACAGACGCCAGATCACCCCACAACTGCGACGGCGCAACCGCATACGCACAATACAGGCATCGTTAGCCATAGAGCAGAATAGCCTGTCGCTGGAGCAGGTCACGGCGCTACTGGATGGCAAGCGGGTATTGGGTGAAGCCGACGCTCTGGCTGAAGCAACCCCCTTCATCGTCTTTATGTTACAGGCACTCCACGATGCACTGCTGCAGACCGACCCAGCAAGTGACTCAGTAAGCGACCCAGTAGCCGATCCCGCTCCCCACATTGAAAACCCGGCAATAGAGCGCCTGCTACCCCATCTTGCTCAACGATCTCTCGGTAGCACCGAGTTACGGCAACGGCTCGAATTAACCCACCGCCACAACTTCCGTCGCCACTACCTCACCCCGGCACTGGAACAGGGCTGGATCGAACGCACCCAACCCGACACCCCCAATAGTCCGACGCAACGCTACCGCCTGACGGCGAAAGGCCAACAGTGGCTGCGGCAAACTCACTAATTCGCAAGGATTCACCACCATGCTCGATCTGACCGGCATTAACAACGACAACGACTTCTACAGTCACCACTATCTCAGTGCCATCCTTGAGGGTGATCTCAAAGGGATCTTCAGCCAGTGGCAGGATCAGGAGCAACACTATAAGGAGCAGCTGGAACAGCGCGGTGATAAAGCCGATACCAGCCACCCTGACCGGGCCAGCTGGATTCGTCTGCGGGCGCAGGGGCAGCTCTATCTGCAGATTCGCAATCAGCTCGACAGTGAACGCAGTGTCAGCGAGCGGGTACGGTTGCAGCGACAGCTGTTCCGGCAACTGCTACAGGCACTCGGCTACGACTGGCAACCGAAGATGCAAACGCTGGATAACGGCAGCGCCATCCCGCTGCTGGCGAGCTACGGCCATAATGGCCATCCCCAGTTGTGGATTCTGGGCGCCCTTGATGCCAGCCGTAGTGGCGAAAATCCGCTCTCGCTGTCGCTCAATGCCGCACAATTTCTCCCTGAATGGATCGATCAGGGCAATCAGCCCGATAAAACCCTGCTGCAGCACAGTTTTGATGATCTGATCAGCAAGCAACTCTTCTCACAAGAGCAGCCACCACGCTGGATAATTTTGCTAAGTGATAGCCAGTTGCTGCTCATTGATCGCCAAAAGTGGGGAGAAAAGCGACTGCTACGCTTCGACCTGAGCGAAATCTATGGCCGTAAGGAGGAGAGTACCTTTAAAGCCACGGCCGCACTGCTCACCCGTAGCCATCTATTGGGGGAAGGCGGCAGTTCGCTGCTCGACAGTCTCGATGAAAACGCCCATAAACACGCCTACGGGGTCTCCGAAGATCTCAAATATGCCCTGCGCGAATCGATTGAGCTGCTCGGTAATGAGCTGATGCAGCAGTACCAGCAGAGTGGCAGCGGTGAGCGCAAATACAGCGAAAACCGTGCAGCCGATCTCAGTCGTCAGTGTCTGCGTTATATGTACCGGCTGCTGTTTCTGTTCTATCTCGAATCGCACCCCGAACTCGGCTATGTGCCGATGAACTCCAACGCCTATCGCAAAGGCTACAGCCTTGAAAGTCTGCGTGATCTCGAGCTGATGCCACTCGAGAGTGACGAGGCGCAAAACGGCAGCTATCTGTTCGACACCCTGCAACTGCTGTTTGGCCTGATTAACGACGGTTTTCGTCCCGACCAGCAACAGACAATCTGGGGCGGCGATGCCGAGGCTTTCACCCTCGCGCCACTCGCCAGCCACCTCTTTGCCAATGATGCGACACCACTGTTCAGCCGCTACAAAATCCGTAACCAGATCCTGCAACGGGTGATTCAGCTAATGTCACTCAGTCGCCCCAAAGCGGGCAAAAAGAGTCGCCGTGGCCGCATCAGCTACGCCCAGCTCGGGATTAACCAGCTCGGTGCGGTCTATGAGGCGTTGCTCTCCTATAAGGGCTTTTTTGCCAAAACCGATCTCTACGAGGTCAAACCGGCGAAAGAGCCGGCCGATCCGCTGGCGACCGCCTACTTTGTGACCGAAGCCGAACTCCCCAACTACAGCGCTGCCGAGCGGGTGCTGGATGAGGAGGGCGAATTTAAACGCTATCCGCAGGGCACCTTTATCTACCGCATGAGCGGCCGCGACCGTCAGAGCGACTCGCCAGCAGCCGGGCGAGGCGACTGCGTTGCGAATTGCTGCCCCGCTCG
>JADFYS010000147.1 GCA_015232955.1 Gammaproteobacteria bacterium | reverse complement strand
GTGATGATTGCGCTTCTCCTGATATCGACCGCAGGGGCGGCGGAGAGGGGAGAGGGCGAAGTGCGGCTCGGACGCTTTTTAAGCGGCCTGAAGACGATGGAGGCGACTCTGGTGCAGACGCTGCTCAACCCCAAAAAAGAGGTGATTGATGAGAGTGAGGGGCAGTTCTGGCTCTCTCGTCCCGGCCTTTTTCGTCTCCGCTACCACACCCCGTATGAACAGATCTATGTCGCCGACGGGGCGAAGATCTGGTTTTATGATCGTGAACTGGAGCAGATCACGGTAAAGGAGCAGGAGGGTGCCCTCGGTAGCACCCCCGCGCTGTTACTCAGTGGTGAGGAGTCGCTCGATCACAGTTTTCGGGTGGAGGAGCTTGGTCTCCACTCCGGGATGCAGTGGCTCAACCTCTACCCAAAAGCGGCAGATGCCAGTTTTGATTATATTCGTCTCGCGTTGGAAGGGGATGAGCTGCGGGCGATCGAGATGGTCGACGGTTTCGGTCAGACCACCCGCCTCTATTTTGATCAGATCCACCGTAACCCACCGCTGGAGGCGTCACTCTTCACCTTCGTACCCCCGCCGGGGGTCGATGTCATTGGTGAGGCGGAGTGAGTGAACGATCTCTTCTCTGGCACAGCAGCAGAAGAGGGGAGAGAAAACGGCGAGGTTGACCTGCGTCAGCCTCTGGCGGCACGGATGCGGCCGCAGGCGTTGGCCACCTTCTTTGGGCAGAGCCACCTCCTGGGGCCGGGCAAGCCGCTGCGGCAGATGATTGCCGCGGGGCAGCTCCACTCGATGATCTTCTGGGGCCCCCCGGGGAGTGGCAAGACCACCCTCGCCCGGATACTGTCGCACCGGGTCTCCGCCCACTTTATCACCCTCTCCGCAGTTCTCTCCGGGGTGAAGGAGATACGGGCCGCGGTGGCGCAGGCAAAAAAGATCCAACAGGAGGAGAGGCGACCGACGCTTCTCTTTGTCGATGAGGTCCACCGCTTTAATCGATCCCAGCAGGACGCCTTTCTTCCCCATGTCGAGGAGGGGACGGTCAAGTTTGTCGGTGCCACCACAGAAAATCCCTCCTTCGCCCTCAATAACGCCCTCCTCTCCCGCACCCGGGTCTACAAGCTGCAGACGCTGACGGAGGAGGAGGTGACCGCGGTGGTGCAACACGCGCTCGAGGCGAAAGAGGGGCTGGGCGGTAGGCAGCTCCGCCTCGCCCCTGCAGCGCTGCAGCAGTTGGCGCGACTGGCGGATGGTGATGCCCGCCGTGCCCTCAATCTGCTCGAGATCGCCTCCGATCTCACCTCGGACGCCAAAGGGGGGGAGGAGATCACCCTCGAGATGGTGCAGGAGATCGGCGCCGGTTCCACCCGTCGCTTTGACGCCGGTGGGGATCTCTTTTACGAGCAGATCTCGGCGCTGCACAAGAGCGTGCGTGGCTCCAGCCCCGATGCCGCCCTCTACTGGTTTGCGCGAATGATCGATGGCGGCTGTGATCCGCTCTATATCGCCAGACGGGTGGTGCGTATGGCCTCTGAGGATATCGGGAACGCCGATCCCCGGGGGCTGACCCTCGCGCTCAACGGCTGGCAGGTGCAGGAGCGGCTCGGAAGTCCTGAAGGGGAGCTGGCAATCGCCCAGGCGATCACCTATCTTGCCTGTGCAGCCAAGAGCAATGCCGTTTATACTGCCTACAAGGCGGCAGTGGAAGATGTGAAGCGTGGCAGCAGCGATGAGGTCCCGCCACACTTGCGTAATGCACCGACACAACTGCTGCAGGAGATGGGTTACGGCCACCACTACCGCTATGCCCATGATGAGCCAGAGGGGTACGCTGCGGGGGAGAACTACTTCCCAAAAGGTCTCGAGGGGCGTCGTTACTACTATCCGGTGCAGCGCGGACTGGAGTTGAAAATTGGTGAAAAGCTGGAGCAGCTACAGCAGCTCGATAGACGCTGGCACGAGATGAATAGGGGGCGTGGTTAAGGAGGCGCAGTGTTTACGCTACGCCACCACAAAGGAACAACAGGATGGAGAGAACTTGGGGACGGAGATGGAGTGTGGTGATGAAGAGGAGTAGCCCCTTGTTTGGGCAAGCGGCGTTTGGAGCGGTGGGTAGCCCCTTTGCCCTCCTTCTGTTTTTTCTCCTTCTCCTCTCACCGCGACTGATCCTGGCTGAGAGCGGGACGATCCCCCCCCACGCTGTGGTGCTTCAGTATCACCACTTTGGCAGCGGCAATCCTGCTGACGCCTCGGTGAGTGAGGCCGAATTTGAGGCGCATCTCGACTATCTACTGGAGCATAAGTTTGAAGTGTGGCCGCTGACCGAGGTGATCTCCCGCCTTCGGGGTGAGGGGGAGATCCCAGATCGCGTCGTTGCCCTCACCGTTGACGATCCCTCCTCTACCATCTACAGCGTCGCCTACCCGCACCTGAAACGGCGGGGGATGGTGATGACCGTCTTTGTCAACACCTTTGCCGTCGATTACGGTGATGGCAGTAGTCTCACCTGGGAGCAGATGCGCGAGATGCAGCAGGCGGGGTTCACCTTCGCCAACCATGGTCGCTCTCATAGTCACCTCCCACAGCGGCTGCAGGGAGAAGATGAACTGCAGTGGCGGGAGCGGGTGACCATCGATATCGAACGCGCCCAGAAACGGCTGGAGAGTGAGCTCGGAACCGCTCCGAAACTCTTCTCCTACCCCTACGGCGAGTACGACCTGCCGCTACTGGAGCTGGTGGAGTCGTTGGGTTATGTTGCGTTTGGTCAGCACTCCGGGGCGATCGGTCGTCAGAGTAACTTCTACGCCCTCCCACGCTACCCGCTGTCGGGCGATTATGCCAATCTCGAGGCGGTGGCCGATAAACTGCTTACCCTGCCGTTACCGGTAGAGAGTGAGCATCCGCAATCACCTCTGCTTGAAAGGGGAGAGCTTAGACCGAAACTGGAGCTGCTCCTGGGCAAGGGGGAGTATCGCGCTGATGCCATCGTCTGTTATGTCTCGGGAGAGGGGAAAACCCTGCTTCAGGTTGAGGGGGCGCGGTTGACAGTGCAGGCGCGCCACTCTCTGCCGGTGGGGAGGAGCCGCTACAACTGCACCGTGCGTCACAACCGGTTCAACCGCTACTTCTGGTATAGCCACCCATGGGTTCGGGAGGCAGATTCGGAGGCCGAATCTTCTCCGAAGCAAGGTTCGTGATAGACTAGCGCCATGTCTAACCATCATGAATCACAGTTGATCCCCCCCTCATCCCACCCCGCAGCGGTTATCATCCCCCGGGATCGCCACCCGATCTCCCGCAAAAATATCAGCGACAATGCGGTGAAGGTGCTCTACCGCCTCCATAAGGCCGGTTTTGCCGCCTTTCTAGTGGGGGGAGGGGTGAGAGATCTGCTCCTGGAGCGCTCTCCCAAAGATTTTGATGTCGCCACCGACGCCAGCCCGGAGCAGGTGCGTAAACTCTTTGGCAACTGCCGTCTTATCGGTCGCCGTTTTCGTCTTGCCCATGTCATCTACGGCCGCGATATCATCGAGGTCGCCACCTTTCGCGGCAGCCACGACCCCGAAACGCAGATCACCAGTGATAAAGGGATGCTGCTGCGGGACAATGTGTACGGTACGGTTGAAGAGGATGCGTGGCGGCGGGACTTTCGGGTCAACGCCCTCTACTACAATATCGCCGACTTCTCTCTGGTCGATTTTACCGGGGGAATGGCCGATATCGCGCAGCGCCAGCTGAATGTTATCGGGGATCCGGAGATCCGTTTTGCCGAAGATCCAGTACGAATGTTACGCGCGATCCGCTTTGCGGCAAAGCTCGGCTTCACCATTGATCAAGAGAGCGAGCGGGTGATCCTTGAACAGGGACACCTGCTGCGCGAGATCTCTCCCGCCCGCCTCTATGATGAGATGTTAAAACTCTTTCTCAATGGGAGTGGACTCGCCACCTTCGAGCTGTTACGGCGCTATGACCTGTTTCAGACCCTCTTCCCGGAGGTTGAAGCGCTCCTTAAGAGCGGCAAGGATCCGCTGCTGCTCCCCCTCCTGACCGCCGCCTTTCGAAATAGCGATCAACGGATCGCCAGTGGTAAGGCGGTCACCCCCGCCTTCCTCCATGCCGCCCTGCTCTGGGGGTTGTTGCAGCAGGAGATGGCGCACTCTGCCAGCCGTTTCTCCTCACCGATTATGGCGATGGAGAAGTTGGGAGAGCGGGTTACGGTACGCCAGCAGCACCACACCTCGGTCCCGCGCCGTTTTGTCTATCAGGCACGGGAGATCTGGACGATGCAGCTGCGGCTGCTGCGGCGGCAGGGGCGGGGAGCGCTGCAGCTGCTCGAACACCGTCGTTTTCGCGCCGCCTATGACTTTCTCCTCCTTCGGGTCGAGAGTGGTGAGCCGTTACAAGAGCTGGCACAGTGGTGGACCGATATTCAAGAGAAGAGTGAGGCGGAGCGTCACGAGATGACAGCGGTCACTCCGGGTGGAGGAAAAAAGCGTGAAGGGGGTGCTGTGCGCACTCCACGCAAACGGAAGAGACGCCGTAGCAGTGCCAACAAAGAGGGGGCAGGGGGTTCACCAGAGGTTGTGGTCGCCCAGGATGGAGGCTGAATCGGCCTATATCGCACTGGGAGGAAATCTCGGTGATCCGCGTCAAGAGATCACCCGGGGAGTGGAGGCCATCACCCGGCTTCCCCGCTGTGAACTGGAGATCTGCTCATCACTCTATCGCTCGCCACCTCTCACTGCTGACGGGGGGCAACAGCCCGACTATCTCAATGCGGTGGTCAGGATCCGCTGTTCTGCCCCCCCTGCTGTTCTTCTGGGACAGCTCCAGGGGATAGAGGCGGCAGCAGGACGGAGCCGGAGTGGACCGCGCTGGGGTCCCCGGATCCTGGATCTCGATCTTCTGCTCTACGGCAGGGTGAGTCAGCGCGAGTCGTGGCTCACTCTGCCTCACCCCGAAATGATGCAGCGTAGCTTTGTTCTGGTGCCGCTGCTGGAGATTGCCCCCGAATTGCCCCTTCCAGGTGAGATCCGTTGTAAAACAGCGCTGCGTCCAGAGATGATGAAGGGGTGTACTCTGGTTGCCCCCCCACCGTGGGGCGGTGCCCACGAAAAGAGAGAGGCTTTCTGAAGATGATCACCCTGAAAGATGGAGCGACGAGTACGAAGGGGGTTCCGCTCGCCATTAGCGACGGCGCGTGGCGTGTTGTCGACTGCAACCGACCCTTTCAGCAGCAGCTGCTGCCACACCTCTCCTCAAGCGAAGAGGAGGGGATGGCGGAGCCGGTTGACGCGTCTCTGTTTGCAAAGATGGACGCGTCAACTGAGAGGAGCCCCATACTATCAGGGACTTACAGGGTAGTCCCCGTGGATTGCAAAGATGGACGCGTCAATTCCGGATTTCTATGCCAAATCAGTTATTTAGTAGATCTAAGTAGTGATTGCAAACAGATTACTCTATAGCCAGCACCTGCAATGGCGACTATCGTTGCCTCCATGAACAGACCCAACCCTGCCATTGCATCATCCCCTGCCCCCTCGTTGTCCGGCTCGGTACAGAGCGACCTTGCGGTGGTTGAACTCGATATTCACCGCCTGGATCGTCGTTTCGAGGAGACCCGTCTCTGT
>JADFYS010000146.1 GCA_015232955.1 Gammaproteobacteria bacterium | reverse complement strand
CGGCAGGCGTTTGCGCAGATCCTCGATCAGGACGATCCCGGAATTCAACCCCGGTTCAGTTTTGACTCGACACCCGCTGCTGCACCCCTGATTGGAGGTGCCCGGCCAGCGATCGCCATTCTGCGCGAACAGGGGGTTAACGGGCAGGTGGAGATGGCCGCTGCCTTTACTGCCGCCGGTTTCAGAGCGGTGGATATCCATATGAGTGACATCCTTGCGGGTCGTCAATCCCTCTCTGATTACAAAGGGATGGTCGCTTGCGGTGGTTTCTCTTACGGTGATGTTCTGGGTGCTGGCGAGGGGTGGGCGAAGTCGATCCTCTTCAATGCGCGAGCACGCGATGACTTTGCCCGCGTTTTTGAACGGAGTGACCGCTTTGGTCTTGGTGTCTGTAATGGGTGTCAGATGATGTCTAACCTGCATCAACTCATTCCCGGTAGTGATCACTGGCCCCACTTTGTGCGTAACCTGTCACAGCAGTTTGAGGCGAGGGTCTCACTGGTGGAGATTCTGCCGTCACCGTCGATTCTGCTTCAGGGAATGGAGGGGGCGCGTCTCCCTATCGCCGTTGCTCACGGTGAAGGTCAGGCTGAGTTTGCAGACCAATCTGCAGCGGCGCTGCTTGAACAGGGGTTGGCCTCACTTCGCTATGTCGATAACCGTGGCGAGGCGGCCAGCCTCTACCCGGCCAACCCCAACGGTTCAGCGCTGGGGTTGACCGGATTTACCACCACAGATGGCCGTTTTACGATAATGATGCCCCATCCCGAACGCCTCTTCCGTAGTTTTCAGTACACCGCTCTCTCTCCCGAGGTCACCGCGCAGTGGGGGGAATATGGGCCGTGGATGCGTCTTTTCCGAAATGCCCGCTCGTGGTGTTAGTCCCCCAGCTCTCTCCAATGACTCTTCTCAACTCTTTAATTTGAGAAAGTTATAATTTTAGCAAATACTTATAGTTGTTGACTGTTTTTTCAAGATTGCTTAATTTGTCTCCCAGTGGTGGAGAAGCCGGAAACTCTTTGGCTGGTGAACTCGCTCCGGGGATGCGTGAAAACGCTTCATAACCGTGGTTTGGATAGGGTTGCCGGCCCAAAAGTGTGGTGGAGACTCCCGCTTACCTTAATTTTGTATGGACCAACCTGAGGAATAATGCGCATGGCGACAATGTTTAGTGATGAGTGGATGAAGCGATTCATGGAAGAGTGGAATAAAGAGCCTGATCTCTCAGACGCTCTGGCGAAGATCGATTTTTCATCCACCATCGGTTACGGTTTTGATGGGGATGCTCAGCCGACCGGAGTACTGGTAGTTGAGAAGGGGAAGGGTGTGGCAGCAGGCGCCTATAACGGCGAGGAGTTGAACTGGGATCTGCGTGCATCCGCGGATAACTGGGAGAAGTGGGCGAAGAAAGGGGTGGGTATGGCCGGTCTCGGCATGGCATATGCGTCCCGTAAACTGAAGTTTAATGTGGGCGATTACTCGGCGATGGTGAAGGATCCGCGGATGGCCGGACCCTTTATCAAGAGCTTTAGCGTGATGTCACGCCCCTGAACAGCCGTTCCCAAGGCGGGAACAGCGTGCTCTATTTGCAAAAGGCGGGGAGACCCGCCTTTTGCTATTTGGGGTGGTCTGTTATCATTCGCACCTCTTGAGCCTCATTTTTTTAAACATTTATGCCAAACATTATCGCTGGAATCTTTGCCGTTGCCCTCGGTATCTGGGGACTCTCTCTCTGGTGGTACCCGGTGATGGAGCTGCTTCGGGGTTTTGTCCCCCTACTTTTGATTGTCTTTGGGATGGTGGCGATTATGGCCGGAGTTACCCGTTATGAGAGGAGTGAACCGAGTGATAGCGATCTCTTGGCGACGCTGGGGGAGGGTGTCGATGGCGAGGTAGAGACCAAAGCCGGCTCTTCGGAGGGAGAGCGGGGCTAATGGCCGGTTTTACTCTGGGATCATTTGGAAGTAGTACTACCCTCTGTGGAAAAGAGATCCGCAAGTATATCTACCTTATGGGGGTGTTGGCGGTGCTCATTCTCGCCGGTACCTACATCTATGAGTTTCATTATGTCCCCTCGCAGCATGCGGCGCACGATGCGCGCACGGCACAAGCGGCTATTGCCCCTGGTGTCGGACCGAGGGGGGGGAGCCAGACCCCGGTAAATCAGTTCAACCCTACGGTGAACCGGCTCGATCCTAACCTTGGGATGGCGGTGGTCACACCGGGAATGCCACCGGTTATTAGCGCCAACGCTTCACCTCCGGGCAATCATCGAGCCGATGGTCGGGCGAATATGGTCTGTAGTGGTTGTCATCAGCTTCAGGGGGGGAGTGTTGTCGCGATGACCAGAGTACAGAGGGGCGCCACTGTTCCGGGGATACCGCCGCAGATTAGTGCCGAAGCGTTCCCTCCCCCCAGTCACGAAGTGGATGGGCGGGCGAAGATGATATGCAGCGGTTGCCATCAGGTGCTAGGTGGTGGCGGGATTAATGTTGCCATGACTCCGGGTATGGGAGAGGTGGTCCCAACCAACCATGGACAGCTCTCTTTTTCGGTGATTTTTAGTCAGGTCAAGCAGAGTGTGGTGAATATCAGCTCGGATCGTCTGACAAACCGTTTGTCGTCGCAGCGAGGGAACGCTACACATGTCCCGCCCTCGTCTACCCCGGGGAGTGGCGGCCGTTTTGTCAATATCGGCTCTGGTCTGGTGGTGAGTGCCAAGGGGTATATCCTCACCAACAACCATGTGATTGCCGAGAACGGGAATCTGATGGTGACCACCTTTGTCGGTTCGACTCCGCGCCACTACTCCGCGCAGATTGTGAAACAAGATAGCGCCCTTGATCTCGCCCTGCTCAAGATTGAACCGATAGATATTCTACCGGTGGTCAATTTCGGTAAGAGTGATGATCTCCAGGTGGGTGACTCGGTGATCGCCATCGGTAGCCCATATGGTCTGGATCAGACTGCGAGTCGGGGAATTATCTCTGGTCTGCGCAAGTCTCTCTCTATTGGTGATCTCAACCATGAACAGTTGATTCAGACCGATGCAGCGATCAATCGCGGTAACTCGGGCGGAGCGCTCATCGATCGTAATGGGCATGTGATTGGGGTCAATACCGCGATCTACACCCCGACAGGGGCCTTTGCCGGGATCGGGTTTGCGATTCCGTCATCGCAGGCGGAACTCTTTCTGGGCGATACACTTCCCGAATTTGGCGGTGAGCCGTTTGCGCCGCCGCCTTGGTACGATCCTTTTGTTCCCCGCGCCCAGAATATTGCCGCGGTTGCGGCGCCACCGATTCGTGCCGATGCGACGCCACCGGGGAGCCATCGTGATGGTCGCAACCAGATGCCTTGTGCCACCTGTCATCAGATCGCTGCCGGAGCGGCTCAACAGCAGCAGGTCAATACCCAAGAGGGTAGTCCGATCGTCAGCGGTGTGACTACAGTCAGGGGGGCAGAGCTGGAGTCTTTGACTCCGTTGATCATTCGTACCCATAACTTTGGGTTCAACCAAGGGATTTTTGTCGCTTCGGTGGTACCCGGAACCGCGGCAGAGCGGGCAGGACTGCTTGCCGGAGATGTGATTTTACAGCTGAATGGTCGCCCTGTGGTCACTCCGGAGGGGTTTGCGCAGGTGGTGGCTCAGTATCAGCGAGGCGATAATCTCCGTTTGACCATCTATTCGGCAGGCCAAGAGAGAAATATCTACTTAGTCGTTTAACGGGGAGTTTGGGGGTGAATGATGGTGATTAAAAGGGTGAAAAGTCAAGGCTCTACCGCAACTACTCCGGTGAAGAAGCGGGTAACCAAAAAGAGGGTGGTTCGGGCTGGGGGCAGCGCCACCAGCCGTCGTCCTTCCCCTCCAGCTGCGGCAGAGGGGAGCCGAAGCGATTCGGCCAAGCCGGTAGCACGGACCCGTCTGGTCAAAACATTGGCTTCAGCCTCCTCCTCAGTATCGGCAGAACCGCTACCGATCCGCCAAAGAGAGGGGGGGGGGCCGTGGTCGCAGCAGTTTTAACTTCGGAGCGGCGGATGCACTTATCACCACCCATAAAGAGAAGGCAAAACTCCCCCCAGAGGGGCGGCAGCAGGTGTTAACACCGGTGCAGATGGAGAAGAAAAAGGCGAGTGGTGCGATGGCTACAGCGATGATGGCCAGGGAACGGGGTGAAGAGAGTGAGGTTGGCAGTCTTCAAGAACGCCCTCCTGAAGAGTCACGACGAGAGCTGCAAGGGGATCGTACTCTCCCCTCTTCGGCACAGAGCGAGAGTGTGGGGGAGAGTGGAGAGGCGGAGCGTCTGCCTGTGCAAGAGGCGGCGATGGAGCTGCAGCCAGAGAAGGCCTCTTCGCAGATAGAGCCGACGCATCAATCTGACGCATCCCCAGAAGCGGCTGAAGAGCCGGGGGTGACCTCCCTGCCAGCAGTTCCAGGAGCGGGTGGATCGGCCTCGGGTGGGCTGTTTCACACCATTGGCAGTGGTTTGCGGCATTTTGCGGCAACTGGCCGTTATTTCCGGTTGGGTCTTCGCTTCTGTGCGCAAGATCTGCAGCGGTTGATCTGTCCCAAGTAGCGCGCTCTACTTTCCGTTTTAGCGAAATTTTTATGCGCACAACCGAGAGGAGATTGTGGTGAGTAACTCGTTTTCAATATCTGTCGCAACAGATCCGGAGCAGATGCTCGCCCATGCACGACAGAAGATCGAGCAGGGGGGAGGAAGTTTACAGGGGGATAGCCGTCAGGGGAACTTTTCTGGAAAGAGCCTCTTGGGGGCGATTCAAGGAGAGTATCAGTTTGCCGGAAATGAGCTGAAGGTGAAGATTACCGAAAAACCGGCGCTGGTACCCATTGCCAAGGTTAAAGCGGGAATAGAAGCCTTTTTTACGGGGTGAGTGTTGGCAAAAAGTCGACCTTCAGCTCCGCCGCCTCCACCAACATCCAGACCGTCAAAGGGGAAGATCAACTGGTGGAACTTTGTCATCTTCTTGCTCATTGCGGTTCTGTTGGCGAAGTGTGTCACTCTCGGGAGGGCGGTGAGAATCCTGCAACAGGAGAATGCGGAGATTGACCACCGCTCTATCGGTGGGGCAGCCCTGGAGCCGCGACAGAAGGGGAATTAGAGGCTAATAGCGGGTTGTCGCTGTACCGAGGTCACTAATGGTGTCATCCTCCCCCTCCACGAGCAGGAGATGGTCGGTAACGATGTGGAATGGAAATCGCTTCCCGACCTCAATATCGATGCTGTGATGGGTGGAGACGGAGAGCTGTAGCCCCCCCTCTGCAGTGAGGGTGTAGTGGCGCTCACTACCGGCAAAATGGTTGATTGAGACCGTTGCATGGTAGATGCTTCGGTTGTCATAGACGATGGCGTCGGGACGGAGCAGCAGCTCTACCCGTGACTTTAGTGTCCCCCCTCTTCTTAATCTCTCAAGACGAATGGTACCAAGAGGGGAGTTGAGGTGCTGTTCATCGCGGTAGAAAGCCTCAGTCAGGGTGTAGGTCCCGAGGAGTGAAGCGACATGAAGATTGGCCGGAGTGAGGTAGAGTTCGCTCGCATTGCCGATCTGCTCTACCCCCTCATGGCCAAGGACAATGCCGTTCATGGCGGTGGTGAAGAGGAGTTCGGGGTCTTCGCTGGTGTAGAGTGCACTGTATCCCCCCTCTTCGAT
>JADFYS010000145.1 GCA_015232955.1 Gammaproteobacteria bacterium | reverse complement strand
CGGCTTTGGCTTCCTGCGTCGCCCTCGACAATTGCTCCTGCATTGTTCTACCTTCGTCCATCCTTGGACTCGTACCTTCGGCATCCATGCCTTCGTTGCACTGCACCGCCACAAACGCACCCTTCACGGTGTCCAACTGCGGATTTTAGGATGATGCGTTATATGGTTGTGATTGAAGAGGGGGAAAACAGCTTTGGAGCCTTTGTGCCCGATCTGCCCGGTTGTGTCGCGGTTGCCGAGAGTGAGCAGGAGGTCAGAGAGCTGATTCAGGAGGCGATTAGCTTCCATCTGGAGGACTTACAGCATGAGGGAGCACCACTGCCACCACCGCACTGTCATAGTGAGTTTATCGAAATACCTGCCTGATACCATTAAGGACTTTCAGCAACAGGTACTCGATAGCTTTGATCACTATCTGCATACGCTGGTCGAGAAGCGCCAAAACGCCGACAAGGTGGCAGAGCTAATCGCGGTGGATGCTGATCTCGATCTCACTGTTCCCGGCTATACTGCAACGACCCGCCAAAGTAATTGACGCCAGATAGTATTGCTCTTTGCTAAGCACTCCTATGTGCCTTTTACCAATAATCCTAAAATCCGCAGTGTAGCGTGGTAGAGATGTGGATGTTAAAAGGGCACCGGGAACTGGCGGATAGCACTATCGATCTCTGCCACCACCTCTTCGGAGAGCGCCACGCTATACGCCCCGATATCTTCCTCTAACTGCTTTAGTGATGTCGCTCCGATAATCGTGGAGGTGACCCCCTTAAAGCGGTAGACCCAAGCCAGGGCCATCTGGGTGATGGAAAGCTGGTGACGCTGGGCGATCTGGTAGTAGGCTTCAATCGCCTCGTGCGAGCGACTGGTGTCGCGAAAGATGCCATTGCGCTGACTCATGGTCCAGCGACAGCCTGCCGGCTTCGCCCCATTGCGATATTTCCCTGAAAGAGCACCTCCGGCCAGAGGGGACCAAGGGAGATAGGCGACATCATTCAGAACACAGGTTTCGATAAGATGGGGCGAATCCAGTAGATGGATCAGACTAAACTCATTTTGAATGGAGACCATTTTGGGTAGTTGATGGTTTTCAGCCAGCTTCAGGTATTCGTGAATACCCCAAGGGGTCTCGTCAGAGAGACCACAGTATCGAATCTTACCTGCTTGCACACACTCATCCAGAGCCGACAAAATCTCTAGCATTCCCTCCCTTTGGTGCTGGGGATCTATCGCTTGGTAGTCGACCGCTTGGGGCCAGTGCTGGTTGAAGTGGGGATTGGGGCGGTTTGGCCAATGGATCTGGTAGAGATCAATGTAGTCGGTCCGGAGATTTTGCAGTGACTGCTCCACCGCCTCGATAACCGCCTTGCCGGTGACGGGGGCACCATTGCGAATCCAGGGGAGACCGGGTCCAGCGATCTTGGTGGCAAGCACCAGCTCCTTTCGACGCTCAGGGTTCTGCTGTAGCCAATGGCCGATGATCTGTTCTGTCAGGCGATAGGTCTCCGGTTTGGGTGGTATTGAATAGAGCTCCGCCGTATCGATGAAGTTGATCCCCTGTTCCAGCGCATACTCTATCTGGGCGAAGGCCTCTTCCTCACTGTTCTGTTCGCCCCAGGTCATAGAGCCGAGGCAGATTTCAGAGACTTGGAGATCACTGCTTCCTAACGCTACTTTTTTCATTAATCCTCCCTATGGATTGCTGTTTGGGTGACTCCCTAATCAGTTGGAATCGGCAATTTTCAACTGTTTTGGGTATACTTCAGACACTATAAATTATGTATTACTAATATACATATAATTATCAATCAGCTACATTAGCTGTGGTGATTCTATTTTAAAGGAGAAATGGGTGGCGTCCAGTGAATATTTGGTTATCGGGGCAGCAGAGGGAGAGCTGGTAGCACAGCTCAGTCGTATGGGAAACCGCCACGGTCTCATCGCCGGGGCGACGGGCAGTGGCAAAACCGTGACCCTGCAGGTGCTGGCCGAGTCATTTTCTCGTCTAGGGGTACCGGTCTTTACTGCCGACATCAAAGGAGACCTCTCCGGTCTGGCAGAGGGGGGAGAGCCACACCCCAAAATAGATCAGCGCCTGCAGCAGATCCCGCTAAAGGGGTATCACCAGCGCCCCTCTCCGGTGGTCTTCTGGGATATCTTTGGGGAGAGTGGCCATCCGGTCCGCACCACCATCTCGGAGATGGGGCCGCTCCTCCTCTCCAATCTACTCGACCTCAACGAGACCCAGAGTGGTCTTCTCTACGCCTGTTTCCGTATCGCCGACGATGAGGGGATGCTGCTTCTTGATCTGAAGGACCTGCGGGCGCTGCTCCACTGGATGGGGGAGAACAGCAAGGCGCTTCGTAGCGAATATGGCAATATCTCCGCCTCCAGTATCGGAGCCATTCAGCGTCGTCTGCTGGTGCTGGAAGAGGAGGGGGCGGATCGTTTTTTTGGCGAACCAGCGCTCAGGCTGGAAGATCTGATGCAGGTCGATTTCTCGGGTAATGGGGTGATCAGCATCCTTGATGCGACCCGGTTGCTCGCCGAATCGCCCCGTCTCTACGCCACTTTCCTGCTCTGGATCTTGTCAGAGCTGTTTGAGCAGCTACCGGAGGTGGGGGATCCCGAACGCCCGAAACTGGTCTTCTTCTTCGATGAGGCGCACCTTCTCTTTGACCGCACCCCGAGAGTGGTGGTGGATAAGATCGAGCAGGTGGTGCGCCTCATCCGCTCTAAGGGGGTGGGGATCTATTTTGTAACCCAGAGTCCACTCGATATTCCCGAAGAAGTGCTTGGTCAGTTGGGGTTGAAGATTCAGCACGCCCTGCGCGCCTTCTCGCCCAAGGATCTAAAAGCGGTGCGTAGCGTTGCCCAGTCGTTTCCCGCCAACCCCGCTTTTGATACCGCAGAGGTGATCACCGACCTTGGGATTGGTGAGGCGCTGGTCTCTGCACTCGATGATCAAGGGCGGCCGCAGATGGTTACACGAACCCTGATTCGCCCTCCAGAGTCACGCATCGGCCCCCTTGCAGAGGATGAGCGTCGGCAGCGGTTGCAGCGCTCCCCCTTCAGTGGTCGTTACGATCAGGTGGTGGATCGGCAGTCGGCCTATGAGATCCTTAAGCAGCGGGCTGATATTCAGCAACAGGAGGCGCAGGCAGAGGTTAAAGCGAAAAAGGTGGTTCCGCCGCCCCAATCTAGTCGGGGAAGAAGGCATCAGAGCAGTGGCGAGGCCTTCATCAATAGCGTCACTCGCGCGGTGGGAAGCCAGATCGGACGCCAGATTGTGCGTGGGATTATGGGATCGCTCTTTGGGGGTCGCCGCTGAAGTAGGTGTTATGTTCAAGATAGTTGAAAACGCTGGTTTTAGTCTAAAAATAACGATTCAACGGTAGTGAACAGGTGAATATGGCGGCAAACCAAACCCCCGAACAGCTCTCCCGAGACCAGATTGATGCCCAACTTAAGGCATCCGGTTGGTGTGTTCAGGACAAAACACGCATCGACTTCACTCAGGGGCTGGGGCAGGCGATACGGGAGTACCAAACCGATGTTGGCCTGGCAGACTATGTGCTGTTTGTCGATAAGCAAGCGGTCGGCGTTATCGAAGCCAAGCGTAAAAGCAAGGGTGAAAACATCACCACGGTAGAGGAGCAAACCGAAGGCTATGCCGCGGCCAAACTGAAATGGGTCAACAATAAGCAACCGCTGCCGTTTCTGTACGAAAGCACTGGCATCATTACCCGCTTTACCGATAGCCGCGACCCTAAATCCCGTTCACGGGAAGTTTTCACCTTTCACCACCCCGAAACCCTGCAACAGTGGCTGGAGCAAGGCGATAGCCTGCGTAGCCGACTCAACCAGATCCCGCCGCTCAATCCCGATCAACACCCTGCCAAAAGCCTTGGCCTGCGTGATTGTCAGGAAGCGGCCATCGTCAATCTGGAAGCCTCATTCAAATCTGATAAACCGAGAGCGTTAATTCAGATGGCGACCGGATCGGGCAAAACCTATACCGCCATTACCGCCATCTATCGGCTACTCAAACACGCTAAAGGCAAACGCATTCTGTTTCTGGTCGATACCAAAAATCTGGGAGAACAGGCCGAGCAGGAGATGCTCTCCTATACCCCCAATGATGATAATCGCAAATTCACCGAACTCTATGCGGTGCAGCGACTGCAACGCGCTTCGGTGCCGAAAGATGCCCAGGTCTGCATTAGCACCATTCAACGAATGTATTCGATTCTGAAAGGAGAGGAGCTCGATGACGCACTCGAAGAGCTTAACCCTGCCGAGCAGCTCACCCGCCCCAATGAGCCGTTGCCGGTGGTCTATAACCCCAAAGTACCACCTGAATTTTTCGATTTTATCTTTATCGATGAGTGCCACCGCTCTATCTACAATCTGTGGCAACAGGTACTCGACTACTTTGATGCTTACCTGATTGGCCTGACCGCCACTCCCGATAACCGCACCTACGGCTTCTTCAAACAGAATGTGGTCAGCGAATATACCCACGAAAAGGCGGTCGCCGATGGGGTCAATGTCGGCAATGAGATCTACCTGATTGATACCCAAATCAGCCAACAGGGGGCGGAGCTAAAAGCGCAGCAGCAGATCGAGTTACGGGAGAAGAAGAGCCGCCAGCGGCGTTGGGAGGAGCAGGATGAGGATGAAACCTACTCAGCGAAACAGCTCGATAAGGATATCGTCAACCCCAGCCAAATTCGCACGGTGATTAAAACCTTCAAAAACAGCCTGCCGGAGCTATTCCCCGGACGCACCGAAGTACCCAAGACCCTAATCTTTGCCAAAACCGACAGCCATGCCGACGATATTATCCAGACCGTGCGCGAGGAGTTTGGCGAAAGTAACGCCTTTTGCAAAAAGGTCACCTACAAGGCGGCGCAGGATAAAAAAGATAGAGAGGGTCAGCTGATTCAGCCGGGAGAAGATCCCAAATCGATCCTCTCCCAGTTTCGTAACGACTACCACCCCAGAATTGCGGTGACGGTCGATATGATTGCCACCGGCACCGATGTCAAACCGCTGGAGTGTCTGCTGTTTATGCGCGATGTGAAGAGCAAAAACTACTTCGAGCAGATGAAAGGCCGGGGCACCCGTACTCTGGAACATGACGATCTGAAAAAGGTCACCCCCTCCGCCAGTAGCGCCAAAACCCACTATGTGATTGTCGATGCCATTGGCGTAACCCGCTCACTGAAAACCGCCAGTCAACCGCTGATCACCAAGCCTTCAGTGCCGCTGAAGGATCTGGCAATGGGGTTGATGATGGGTGCCAGTGATACCGATACGGTCAGCTCACTGGCGGGGCGGCTGGCACGCTTGAACAAGCAGCTCGATGATGATGATCAGGCTCGAATCACCCAAGCCGCCAAAGGGATCGAATTGACCCATATCGTCAATGGCCTGTTCGATGCCATTGATGCCGACAAGGTAGAAGCTAAAGCGGTGGCGTTAGCCGGTCAACCCGCAGGCACCGACCCGGGCGATACGATGCGACAACAGGCACAGGCCGAACTGGTGAAGGCAGCCAGTACGGTGTTTAACGGTGAACTGATTGAATTGATCGACTCGATTCGGCGGGAGAAGGAGCAGAAGCTGGATCACGATAATCTCGATGAGCTCATTCGTGCCGAGTGGAGCAAAGATTCCGCCG
>JADFYS010000144.1 GCA_015232955.1 Gammaproteobacteria bacterium | reverse complement strand
TCCGCATGAATAGTCACTCAGCGTTTCCAGGGTTCTTGGGGTTAGCGTGAAATACATTTCATTATCGAGGGTGACGCCACCCCATTCATGCAAGTTAGTATGAATCACGAAGCAAAAAAGAAGCTGACTTTTCTCGTCGTGGATGATTATGAGCCGATGGCAAGAACCATTCGTCGGGCCTTGGTCGATATGGGGTTTCGCGAAATAGAGCTTGCCACCAACGGCAGTCAGGCGCTGAAACTACTGCAGCAACAGCCGTTTGATTATGTGGTGACCGATATGGAGATGCCGCAGGTCGACGGATGTGAGTTGACCAAAAAGATTCGTGGTGGCCCCAAGACGGGGACGATTCCGGTGTTAATGGTGACCGGGGAGTCGGAGAAGAGTCGTATCGTTGCGGCGATCAGCTCCGGTGTCACCGATATTATGCTCAAACCCTTTAGTCCTCACACATTTCGCAAGAAGATTGAGGGGATTATCAGTGGCAAGATGCCGCTAACCCTGGCACAGCGCGGTGGGAGAGCGGGGAAGGAGAGTGGCGGCAACGAGGAGAAAAAAAGGGTTGAAGTTGAGAAGCGGACGGTGTTGGTGGTTGATGATACCGTTGCCAATATCGAGGTTCTCACCGGTATTTTGGGTGAGATCTATCGGGTAAAGGCGGCGACCAGTGGCAAGAAGGCGCTGCAGATCTGTCAACGCAACCCTCCGGATCTCATTCTGCTCGATATTATGATGCCGGAGATGGATGGCTATGAGGTGTGTAATCGCCTTAAGAAAGGGGAGTTTACCGCCAATATTCCGGTGATCTTTCTCACCGCCAAGGGGGAAACCGAAGATATGACCCGTGGTTTTGCGGAGGGTGCGGTCGATTACATCAGTAAGCCGGCACTACCGGCGATACTCAAGGCTCGGGTGAAGGCGCAGATGGCACTGCGGGAGCGGGCGTATGCCCTGGAAGATGCACTGCAGCATCAGATAGAGAATGCGCGTCTGCTTGAAGATGTTAGCCGAATGACCCGTCACGATCTCAAAGGCCCCCTCGCGGTGGCGTTGGCAGCGTTAAATACCCTGACTATAGATGATCTGATCGCCCAAAACGATAGACGGGTTCTGGCGCAAGAGGGGGCGACCGCCCTGCAGCAGGTGCTGGAGATGATCAACCGCTCCTTTGATCTGCATAAGATGGAGACCGGTAGTTATCAATATACCGCGCAGCCGGTGCAGTTGGGTGCACTTCTTCAGGGGGTGATTCGGGGGGTCGTAGAGATGGCCGACAAGAAGCGGGTGACCATCGACCTTAGACAAGGGGATGAAGAGGTGGTGGCAGCGGGCGAAGAGATGCTCTGTTTCTCTCTCTTCTCTAATTTGATCAAAAATGCGGTGGAGGCGTCCCCCTCTTCCGGTAGAGTCGGGATCTCCGTTGCGCGACAGGAGATGACAGAGGTGGTCATTCACAATCGGGGTGTGATTCCGGAGAAGATTCGCACCCGATTTTTTGAGAAGTATGTGACTGCAGATAAAAAAGGCGGCACCGGTCTTGGTAGCTACTCTGCCAAGCTGATGACCACGGTGATGGGGGGAAAGATCAGCTTCGATAGCAACGAAGAGAATGGAACCACACTTCGGGTAAAACTCCCTGTGGCTGAAGCTGAAGCAGGCTAATCCAGACTCTGAAGCAGGGCCTCGGTCGGTGCAATCGCCTCTTCAAATTCGTAGATGGCGATCATTGCAGCAATCTCCTCCAGTGTTTTGTGTTGCTGCGGCGTTTGCGTACGCTCAATCAGTAACTGGATCTCATCAGCGGCGGCGGTATCGTCATCACGAATGAGATCAAGGAGAGTGGTGAGGCGTTGGCGCAGCTCATCGTGAGTGAACGCCTCCTGAGCTGAAGGCGCTGCTGAAGTTGCGGCTGCCAACGGCATCTTGTCGATAGCAGCGCAGCATTTGCTAAGTAGGGTCGCCACCGCTTTTGCCGCTTCACCAACCCCCCCTTTACCGTTACACGCCTTTTCAAGTGAGGCCGCTGCCCGCTGCAGTTGGTTGGCACCAATGGTGGCGGCAAGCCCCTTGAGGGTGTGAGCGAGACGGGTCGCCCCCTGCCGATCTTTCTGCTTGAGGCAAATAGAGAAACGCTGAATAAAGTCTCGGTTATCGCTGCTAAATTTTCGCAACATCCGCTGGTAGAGTTCGGGGTTACCACCACAGTTCTCCAGCCCTCTGGCGCTGTCAATCTCCTCAATATCGGGTGCAGTTGTGGTGGTGGGAGGTGCCGCCCCTGCGGATACCGGGGATTGATGGGGTGGGTTGTCAGATTTGAACCAACGGCCGAGCGTCGCGTAGAGTTGCTCCACCTGAATCGGCTTCGCGATGTGATCATTCATCCCCGCTTCGTGTGCGCGTTTAATATCCTCACTCATGGCGTTAGCCGTCATGGCGATTACCGGTAGCCCGGCAAACTGTGGCTGTTGGCGCAGACGACGACAGGCGCTGTAACCATCCAGTTTTGGCATCTGGATATCGGTCACTATGATATCGAACGGTTGAGACAATGCTCTCTCCAGCAGCTCTTCACCATCGCTGGCGGTGGTGACCTCAATTCCCGCCAGTAACAGCAGCTCTCTTCCCAGTTCGAGATTGAGATCGTTATCATCCACCAGCAGTAGACGGCAGCCGTGAAGTTGTGCCTTTAGCCCGGAAGAGCTCTCTTGGGGTGAGGGCATGGCGGTCACCTGATCGGGATCTATCTTCAACCAGAGATTAAAGATGAAACGGCTCCCCTCACCAAGGCGACTCTGGACGCCAATGGTCCCCTCCATTAGCTCCACCAACTGTTTACAGATCGCCAGCCCCAGACCTGTCCCCCCATATTTGCGGGTGGTGGAGCCGTCCGCTTGCTCAAAGCTGCGAAACAGTCGTCCGATCTGTTCGTCACTCAGGCCGATACCGCTATCAGAGACGGTAAATTCAAGCTTCAGACGGTTATCTATCTGTTCTAATTTCTTGCAGTGGATCGAGATCTCACCTGTATCGGTGAATTTGACCGCATTATTGGCAAGGTTGATCAAGACCTGTCCCAGACGCAGTGGATCACCACAGAGATAGCGCGGAAGATCCGGTTCTTGATGAATGGAGAATGTGAGACCTTTTTCCTCAGCGCGGAGTGCAGTTAGGGTGGATACATGGTCTAACACCTCATCAAGGGTGAATCGGGTCTGTTCGATGGAGAGTTTTCCTGCTTCAATCTTTGAGAAGTCGAGAATATCGTTAATCAGTCCAAGGAGGGCGCTGGCAGCACGGCTCACCTTTGAAATATAGTTGCGCTGCTGCGGGGTCAGTTCTGTCTCCAGCGCAAGGTGTGACATCCCGATAATCGCATTCATTGGTGTCCGGATTTCGTGGCTCATATTGGCAAGAAAATCAGATTTGGCACGATTGGCCTCATCCGCTTCGAACCGGGCCTTCCCCAGTGCAGCTTCATTACGATCACTGATCCGCAGCAGGCGGCGACTGGTCTTTAACAGGGCGTTGTACTCCTTGATTAACGCTTCATATTCAAGGCGGAACTCGATGCCATCCTGTTCTTTCTCAAGAAGGGCAATGGCCGCCTCAATAATCTTCTGTTCGCTGCGAAAAGTGTCGCTCAATGGAATATTCCCCTTTTGGATATGAAAAAGCTCATCTGTCAAGATGGGGCTGACACACGCTATTATGTCCCAAACGGCTGAAAAATGTGAGCTTCTTGACTCCATGAAATCCACTGTTTCCAACTGTCTTGGGTATTCGTGGAGCTGAACCTCACGATGTTTTTCTGTCAATGCCACTAAATAGCTTGCTATTGTGGGTTGTAATTCTTATGCTTTGAAATTACCACTTACCTAATTGGATTTGATATGCAGCAATTAACCCCGGCAGGACAAAACATTGTTAATGATTTATCTCAAAGATATAATTTAAGTACGGGCGCTGTTATCCATATGATCTCCGCTGTCAATAATGGCGGAGGTACTATGGCGCAATTTAATTGCCCCGAGCTTGGTGGCTCCGGGCAGTGGATGAAAGGTGGAATGACAATGGCTGGAGATATGTTTAACTATGGTCTTCATAATACCATCAATAACTTATGCGCAGAAAGATGGAGGCGCCGATGGTAATAATGATGGTTGCAACCACGCTGGCACCGCGTGCACGCGCAATGGCAAAACGCTGCAGTGCCATCCCGACCCCCATGGTGATCAGCACGGCAGCGATGATCGCCAACGGCAGTGGTAGTGCACCATCTTCGGCGAGAAAAAGGGTCGTCATCGCCCCGATCATCACAAACTCCCCTTGGGCAAAATTGACTACATCGGAGGCGTTATAGATGATGGCAAAACCGAGGGCGACGAGGGCGTAGGTTGCACCCACCGTCACCCCGGTGATGAGCAGTTGTGGTAGTTGATCCCACATGGGGCAAAAAAGTTAACAGCGTAGAGATAATCTGTCGTAACTACTCGATGATGCTCCAGTCTCCCCCTTTAATCTCCAGCATCTTGAAGGCGTCGATGGTGAGACCGAGGTGATCATTGGCATCCATCTTAAACACCCCGGCGGTACCGATGAAGCCGTCGGTTTTTTCGATCTCGTCACGCACCTTCGCCTTATCACTGGAACCGGCACGCTCCATCGCCTCAATCGCAATCATCAGACCGTCATAGGCGTGTCCACCAAAGGTAGATACCGCGCTCTCATACTTGCTCTCGTAACTTGTGGTGTACTCCACCAGCACCTCCTTTTGAGGATCGCTGTCGGGAAGTTGGCTCGCCACCAGCAGTGCAGCAGCAGGAAGCCTTACACCCTCAGCGGCCTCACCTGCAAGCTCGATATACTTCTTTGAGGCGACCCCGTGCGACTGATAGAGTGGCAATGTAATACCGAGTTGGCGCACATTCTTAGTAACAATAGCCGGTCCGGTGCCAAAACCGAAGTTGAGGATCGCCTCGGCGCCACTCCCTCGCACCTTAGAGAGCTGTGCCGTCATGTCGGTATCTTTCGCACCGTAGCTCTCATCGACCACCACATCAATACCGTACTCCGGTGCCAGCTGCAGGGACTGCTCCCGGCCAGAGCTTCCGAAGCCACCGTTACCACTAATTAGGGCTATTTTCTTAATTCCTCGCTTATTCATGTCGGCGTAGATACGCGCCGCTGCCATCCGATCGGTGTGAGGCATCTTAAATACCCACTTCTTAACCGGGTCAATAATCTTCACCGAACCCGCGAGAGAGATAAAGGGGATCTGCTCCTCCTCTACCGTCGGAATCACCGCCATCGAGGTGCCACTGGTCGAACCACCGATGATGATATCGACACCATCTTTCTTAATCAGACGCTTCACAAAATTGACTGCTTTTTTCGGATTTCCAGCGGTGTCGTAGTGAATTAACTCCAACTGCTTATCGTTGACCCCACCAGCGGCGTTGATCCGCTCTACATAGAGCTGCAGGGTCTTAAGCTCGGGATCACCGAGAAAGGAGGCGCCACCAGTCACCGCAAGGAACGAGCCGATTTTGATGGTATCTTTGGCCAACAACGCCTCCACTGGGGCAAAGGTGAGTGCCAGTGTAGAGAAGAGTGCTGCTGTCGCAACGGAGTTGAAAGGTAAATTCATAGAGATTCCCCTTGGTGTGGTAAGAGATACTAAGGGCTCGAAGTG
>JADFYS010000143.1 GCA_015232955.1 Gammaproteobacteria bacterium | reverse complement strand
GTTCTCATCCGGTTATACCCACGAACCCTGAACACGCTGGTTCCAGAAAACCGATAAGCGCGGTCCTTCTGCACGGTGAGACTATGTGGGGGATACCTTTTCGACCAGAGCGTCGATCGCCCCCTCCATGTGCAGCTCAGTGAGTTCAGAAAAGCCACCAATCCAGCGACCATCGATGACAATTTGGGGTACGGTTCGGGCGTTGTTGGTGATGGTCAGCATCTCTTTAAGGGCCGATCTATCTGTAGGGTTGTCCACCTTTCGCTCGGTGTAGGGGATGCCCCATCTCTTGAGCAGGGTCTTGGTTTTATCACAGATGGGGCAACTGGCAGTGCTGTAGATGGTGACACGGGTCATATTCAATCCTTGGTGGTATGCGGCGGATGAGGGTGCTGGCTTGCTGAGAAAGAGCCCTCTTGCAGCGACCATATTGGTTTGGAAGTGGGATAAACAATCGGTGCTGTGTCAAAAACACATTCCAATTACTTATCTTATGGATAATTTAATTTTATGTCATATGGGCGCAATAGCCATTAATTCAGACTGTTATTAAGAGAAAACAATGCAAGATATCAAGAATAGAGGGGCGTGTGAAGGGAAATGGCCCTTGACTAAAATATTAGCAAACTCTAATATACCCTCATTGGCGCTGAATAAATCTTCGCCATAATAAAGTTTTACAATTTAACCAAAGGATATTTAAGATGAAAAAAATGTTTAAAGCGGTAGCTGTGGCAGCCCTGTTCGGATTTAGTGCCCTCTCGATGCAGAATGCAAACGCATGGGGCGGCAATAACTGGAACCCCTTTGATAACGGCTGGAATAATAACAGCTGGGACAACTGGGGACCCTTTGGCAACAACAACGGATGGGATAACTGGGGACCTTTTGGCAATAATAACAACGGCTGGAGAAACGGCGGTTGGAATGATGGCTGGGGCAATGGCAACGGTTTTGGCGATGGCTTTGGTGACGCCTTTGGTGACATGATGGGCGATGCCGAATTTGACATGAGCTTTAAGGCTCGCGGTAACGGTCGTGGCAACGCCCGCGGTAATGGCTATAACGGTTACAACGGCTATAATGGCTACAACGGTGGGTATAACGGTTACAACGGCTACAATGGTTATAACGGTTATGCCCCTTACGGCTATGGCGCTCCGGCACCTTATGGTTATATCCCCCCTGCGCCGGTTGCCCCTTCAGCAGCGCAGTAGTGGTTAGAGATGGCTGCGGATTGACCTCTTTCTGTAGTTAAGCCGTAACGGCTATGGCGGCACTGTTGCAGACAGTGTCGCCATTTTTTGTGGTTGGGAGAGAGGAGAGATAGTGAAAGAGAGAGAGAGTTTGAAACAGAGTGCCCTGGAGTATCACCGCTCCCCCCGACCGGGAAAGGTGGCCATTGCCGCCACCAAGCCGTTGCAGACCCAAAACGATCTCGCTCTCGCCTACTCTCCAGGGGTCGGTTTCCCCTCGATTGAGATTGCATCCCGGCCCGAAAGCGCCGCAATCTACACCGCGCGCAGCAATCTGGTGGGGGTGATCTCCAATGGCACTGCGGTGTTGGGGCTGGGCAATATCGGGCCGCTCGCCTCCAAACCGGTGATGGAGGGCAAGGCGGTGCTCTTTAAGGCATTTGCCGGTATCGATGTCTTCGATATTGAGATTAATGAGAGTGATCCAGAACGGCTGATCGAGGTGATCGCCGCCCTGGAACCGACTTTTGGGGGGATCAATCTCGAAGATATTCGCGCCCCAGACTGCTTTAAGGTGGAGTCCACCCTAAAACAGCGGCTGTCGATACCGGTCTTTCATGATGACCAGCACGGTACCGCTGCGGTGGTCGCGGCAACGGTTCTGAATGGTCTTAGAGTTGTCGGTAAGAGTATTGAAGAGGCGCGACTGGTGGTCTCAGGGGCGGGGGCTGCGGCCCTCGCCTGTACGCGCCAGCTGATCAAACTGGGGGTGGCTGCCGAGAATGTGATCGTCTGTGACGGTGGCGGGGTGATCTACGAAGGTCGTACCGAGCGCATGAACCCCTATAAAGAGCAGTTTGCTGCAGAGACTAAACTGCGCACCCTGCAACAGGCGCTGGAGGGGGCCGACATCTTTCTCGGGTTGTCGGTGGCCGGTATCCTCCAGCCGCAGTGGCTGACAACCATGGCCCCGGATCCGATGATTCTCGCCTTGGCCAATCCGGTCCCGGAGATTATGCCGGAGCTGGCGCGACAGGTTCGACCCGACGCCATTATCTCTACCGGCCGTTCGGACTATCCCAACCAGGTCAATAATGTCCTCTGTTTTCCCTACCTTTTTCGTGGCGCCCTTGATGTTGGGGCGACGACGATAAACGGACATATGGTTGATGCTGCGATTCACGCCATCGCCGATCTCGCACTACAACAGCCGCTGCCGGAGGTAGAGGCGATCTATGGCGAGCAGACCATCGGTTTTGGCCGAGACGCCCTCCTACCCAAACCATTTGATCCAAGGCTGGTGGATAGGGTCGCACTGGCGGTGGCGTTGGCGGCGATGGCTAGCGGGGTCGCAACCACGCCGCTGCAACACCCGGATCTCTACGCGCAGAGCTTACAACGGCTGGGCGAGACCCTGTTTCAACAACGAACTTGATTAATTTGACTTAATTACTGAGGTGACATCGTGATGACAAAGCGAATCCTGATACTCTCTCTGCTTCTGCTGCCGACGCTGGTTTCGGCAAAGACACTCCTGTTTATTCAGGGATTTAATGAATCGGGCCATGTCTGGCGTGGCAGCGGGATTGCATCATCGCTGCTCAATAACGGCTGGGGTGATGGTGGCCATATCCTTCACGGAGAGCTTCCAGCGTGGAGTTCACCAAGCGTAGGGGGAGGAAGAGATAATACCTTCTACACCTTGGCGCTACCGACAGAGGCGCCGATTATGGTGCAGCTGGCTCCTCTGGTGATGGCGGTTGAGAAGATAAAGCGGGATCACCCAAAAGAGAGTCTGACGCTGGTTGGTCACTCTGTGGGGGGGGTTCTCGCCCGAATGTTACTGGTGCAGCGGCCGGATCTGAGTGTCGATACCCTCATCTCCATCGCTACCCCCCACCTTGGAACGAGAATGGCCGAGCTGGGAGAGCTGGTGGGGGATACCCCTGTTTCGTGGATGTTGCCTCTGATGGGTGCGGAAGAGGTAAACCACGCCAATATCCTCTTCTCCGAACTGGCGCGGGAGCACCCGGGGAGTCTTCTTTTCTGGCTCAACCGTCAACTGCACCCCGCTATCCGCTATATCTCGGTGGTTCATACCGAGGATGATGTGGTGATCCCCCCGAGTCAGGATATGAATCGGGTTGTCGCTCTTGCCGGCAAGTCAGAGGTCGTTCCCTTGCGCGGTGAACACAGCCTCCACTTCGGTGATGGGCTGCTGTTGGTGGACATTTTGCAGCGAAAGTAGCACTTTCGCTGCAGATTGTAGATTGCAGGGTTAGCGGTTGGCGGCATCCTCGAGATCATCTAGGAGTTTGAAGAGGTGGGTGGTTAGCTGCTTGAATTCCGTAAAGAGGGTGTGTGCCTCCTCCTCCTTACCGCTGTTGTAGAGGTGGGCGATCTTCTTTGCGGTTTCGTGAACCCGGCGGTGTTCATTTTTGATCGCCCTAAAGGCGGGGAGAGAACCAAAGTTCTCCTCTCCCTCACCGTCGTACCACTGCCCAAAGGCGCAGTGGTGGTGATCACTGATATCGTCGGGGCGTAACCGCTCCTTACCGCTGAGCATACCCGATAGCTTTCTCTTCCATTGAGCATGGGCGGTCTTGACCCGGCCACTGTCAAAGCCACTCTCTTCCACTCTAAACAGAGAGAGGGAGTTGCGGATCGCTTCAGACATACTGTTGACATTGTTGGCGCTCCCTTCAACAGTGGAGCTGGATTGGTGTAGTGTTTCTGCCAGTTGCGTCACCTCGGTGATCTCTTTTGCCACCAGGGATGAGGCTTGGGAGCTCTGGCTGACGCTCTCATTGACCTCGGCGATACCACTGGAGACCTGACCGACATTGCTCGAGATCTCCGCTGTGGCCAACTTCTGTTGCTCCATCGCCTCAACAATGGTGCTGACATTGGCGTCGATATCCTGAATGGTCTTGGAGAAGTCGGTAATATCTTCAACCGTAACCTTTACCGTTCCCTGAATCGTTTTTAGTTTCTTTTCGATATCGGTGGTTGCCGCCGCAGTTTGATGGGCGAGATCCTTGATCTCATTGGCGACCACTGCGAACCCTTTACCCGCCTCTCCCGCTCTTGCCGCTTCAATCGTTGCATTTAGGGCGAGAAGGTTGGTCTTCTCAGAGATCGCCGAGATGGTCTCGGTCATCTGGCCGATCTCGTTCGCGGCGCGCCCCAGAGCATCGACCTGAGTAGAAGTTTGATGTGATTTCTCAACCGCATTTCGGGTACTGACCAGTGTCCTTTCAGTGTTTCCGGCCAATTCGCCGATATTGGCACTCATCTCTTCGGTGGCGGCGGCCATCGCATCGACATTGGTAGAGGACTGCTCCATCGCTGCGGCGATGGTGGTCATGTTAGAGGACATCTCCTCCGCCGAGGCGGCAACCGAGTTGGCGCGGGAGAGGGTGTCTTTGGCGCCGTTATTGAGTTCAACCGAAGTGTCGGTCAGATCACTGGCCGAACTGGCGAGACGGTTGATCTCGCGGTTGGTCGCCATGATCGCTGCGGAGAGTTTGCTCCGCATCCGTTCAATCGAGCTACCGATCACCCCCGCTTCATCTCTACCTGCTAACTTCTCTCCCGGAGTGAAGTCTCCACTCTCAAGGCGGTTAATGATCTGGGTCAGGATGTTGAAGCGTTTGAAGGTGACGGTGATAATCAGCAGGCTAATGACCACATTGATGACAATGATCGCCAGACTGAAGCCGATAAAGTTGCGGTTGGCTATGGCGGTATCCTTGGTGATCTTGTCGATGGCTAAGGTGAGTTCATTCTTCTCTTCAACCACCAGCGCCTCGACCATTCGGGTCAGCTTTTCGGCATAGGGGTCGAACCTCTCCATATAGATGTTGCCCGCTTCCGGTCCACCGTCGATATAGTGCTGGGCCATCTCTTTACCGACTCTGTAGTAGTCCTCAAAGTCGGAGAGGGTCTGTTCAAGAACCTTCAGTTCAGCATCATTCCCCTCTTCACGGTAGGCGTCTGCCAATAGAGTTATGGCGTAGCGAAACTCCTTGGCATGCTTCTCCGCCTCGGCATAGCCGTCGTCATAGCCGGGGAGTCCGCGTGTGGCAGAGATGTCGGTCAACCACTGCTGCACCTGAAGTACACTGTTTTTAAGCCCCTGCGCCCTGAAGGTGTGCTCGAGCGTCGTATCGCGGATGGCGGTTGCATCGTTAACGATTCCATCCAGAGTAGCCTTGTTGAATATAAACATCGTCAGCAGCAAGAGGGTGATGACGACAACATTGAAGAGGATTTTTGCCTTACTTGAAACAGATTCCAGCAGCATGATGATTTTTCTCCCAGAGACAGATTTAAGGACGATGTCTCAATTATGCATCAAAAAAATGGATGGTGCATAGCCCATTTCGCGGGTCTAATCTGAGGAGATTTCAGATTTCAGATTTCAGATTTCAGATTTCAGATTTCAGATGGCGTTCATGCCATCGACCCCCGTCAATCGGATAGCGGAGATCCTAGCTTG
>JADFYS010000142.1 GCA_015232955.1 Gammaproteobacteria bacterium | reverse complement strand
GAACATGGTGCATTGCGGGTAACCCTGCGCAGTGATGGGGCGGGGGTGATCATTGATACCAGCCATCCGGTGGATAGTGTGGCGCTTACCCGAATGAGCGGGGGGAGCGAGAAGGTCGTGGTGATGAAGGCAACAGATGAGATGCAGCAGTGGAGGGGGAGTGTCAATTTGGCGCAGGAGGAGACGGTAGAGCGATTTCGGCTGGTGGTGGTCGCCAATGGCGGTTTCTATTTCAGGGAGATTGGAGGGAGATGAGCGGTGGAGATTGAACTACAGGAGATCTTTGACTTTATTTCGGCGATCCCACCTTTTGATCGTCTTCCTCCAGAGGTGGTAACAGCGGTTAGCCGTAAAATTACCATTCGTTATCTGCGTCGCGGTAGATCCCTGCCGCCATTGGGGGTAGAGGAGCACCGACTCTATCTTCTGCGTAAAGGGGCGGTATCGATCCACTCCCACCGCAACACGCTGTTGGGGAAGCTGGGGGAAGGGGATGTCTGTACCGCCTTCTGTCTGGGGGATGCGCACGAGCCGTTTCGGGTCGAAGTGGAGGAAGATACCCTCCTCTATACCCTTAGCTGTGAAGAGGTGGAGGTGTTGCTGCAACAATACCCCGATGTCCTCGCCTACTTTCATCACACCGCTTCTCACCGTCTCAACCTGACCATGATGAAGATGGAGGAGAACCGATCTCTGCCGTCGCTACTGCTGCAGACCCCGGTACGGGATATTCTGCGAGCTCCGGCGGTGACCGCACCTCAGACGGTGACCATTCGCGAGGCTGCTATCAGAATGAGTGAGGCGAGGGTCTCATCGCTCATCCTCACCGCGGATGAGCAGCCGGTAGGGATCGTCACCGATAGAGATATTACCAAGCGTTGTGTAGCCCAAGGTCTCTCCACCGCCACTGCGGTGGCGGAGATAATGACCCGGACCATCTCCTCTGTCAGTTCGGCTACAGACGCGTTTGAAGCGATGATGAAGATGACCCGAAATCATGTCCGTCATCTTGCGGTGATCGATGACGGTACGCTTAAAGGGATGGTCAATGTGAGTGATCTCCTCCACCTTGAGGGGCGTAATGCGGTTTATATCACCAATGCTATCCGTAAGGCGGAGTCGGTTGCCGCCCTGAAAGAGCAGAGCAAAACCCTGCCCCAGCTGCAGTGGCAACTGGTACAGGCGGGGGTACCGGCGCAGCGAATTACCGAGGTGATGACCGCAGTGGGGAGTGCCATCACCCGCAGGCTCATTCAGTTGGCAGAAGAGAAGCTGGGGCCACCGCCGGTGGCGTATGGTTGGGTGGCTGCCGGCTCCCATGCACGAAGGGAGCAGAGTAGCCATTCAGATCAGGATAACGCCCTGTTTATTGGGGATGATCTTCGTGATGAGGACGCACCGTGGTTCGAGGCGTTGGCAAAGTTTGTCAGTGATGGTCTCGCCGCCTGTGGCTATAGTTACTGTCCGGGAGAGGTGATGGCGACCAATCCCCGTTGGCGTTTACGGCGGGATCAATGGTCGAAGCTGTTTAGAAAATGGATCACCACCCCCTCTCCCAAAGCGCTGATGTATAGCAGTATCTTCTTTGATCTGCGTACTGTATACGGTGATAAGTCATTGCTTTCGGGGGTGAGAGAGGAGATTTTGCAGCTCACCCCGAGAAGTGAACTCTTTCTCGCCCATCTCACCCACAACGCCCTCAAGCTGAAGCCTCCTCTCGGCTTTTTTCGTGATTTTGTGTTGGTACATGACGGTAAACATAACGACACTCTCGATCTTAAGCATAACGGACTGGCGCCGATTGTCGATCTTGCCCGGATCTACGCTCTGGCAGAGGGGGCTACCGCGGTGGCTACCATTGAACGACTGCAAGAGGTGGCAGGCACCCCTTCCCTGAGTATGGCCGCTGCGGCCAACCTTGAGGACGCCTTTGAATTTATCGGTACTCTCAGAATTCACCATCAGGCACAACAGATCCATCGCGGGGAGGAGGCGGATAATTTTATGGCACCATCCGCGATCTCCAAGCTGGAGCGTGCCCATCTGAAAGACGCCTTTAAGGTGATTCAGACCCTGCAGTCCTATGTTGAATCCCGTTACAAGGTCGGCTGATGCTCTTTGAGCATTTTTTGGGTGCGGAAGCGCGTCGTAAGCGGCTGCTCCCCCGTGCACCAGAAGGGGCGGTGCGGGACTTTCTGGAGATCCCTTTTCCTCACTACCGAACGCCGCTGGATCGGGTTCCGATCCTTGCACTCGATTTTGAGACCACCGGCCTCAATCCGGTGCGGGACCATATTCTTAGTATTGGCGCAGTGGTGGTGGAGCGGCTGGAGATACAGCTAGCCACCGCCTATCACCAGGTGATCTGTACCGAGGGGGCACTGCATGAGGCGGGGGTGATCGTCCATCACATTACCGATGATCATAAGGCGCAGGGTGAGGCGTTAGAGCGTGTTCTACCAGAGCTGCTGCAGCAGATGGCGGGGAAGGCGCTTCTGGTCCACTACGCCCCGGTTGAACGCCGCTTTTTGCAACAGACCTGTCTCCGACTCTACGGTATGGCACCGGTCTTTCCGATCATCGATACGATGGAGATCGCCCGCAGGCGACTGGATCAGAGAACGGCGCTCTACTCCCCTCAGGATCTTCGACTCTTTAACCTTCGTGGCCGCCATAACCTTCCCCGTTACAAGGCGCATAACGCCCTTAATGACGCTATTGCCACAGCAGAGCTGCTGCTGGCAGAGCTGGAGCTGAAACAGCTTGCAAAGCCCCCTGCGCTTGGGACGCTCACACTACCGCCCTGGTCGCGATAATAACTAACCCTGAAAACGCTGGTACCGGAAAGACGATAAGCGCGGCTTTTCTCGGCTCTGGCTCCTGCTTCGCACTACCTCCTGCATCCTTGCAGTCGAGCGTTATGAAGCCTTTGAATAGCCACTCTTCTCGACTCCCTTTTGGGCGGTTTTACGCTATCGAACCTGTAGAGAAAACTCACTTCGTTCATCCACCTCATCGATCTCATCGGCAAGGCGATCCACAAGATCATCAAAGTTCAGTGCGCGTTGTGCTGCCCTTTTGACGAGGATCTGGGCAATGGGTCCCACGAAGTAGTTCAACTCGGTAGAGAGTAGTGACAGCTGCTTTGGATCAAAATTGACCCTGCAGTACTCCTCTTGCCGGCTCTCTTCGCCCATTTCCGGATTATCACCGACACTCCCACCGTTACCTTCGGGGACATATTCATAGACGGCGTGGTAACGACGGTGTTTATCCGCCTTGCGTCCGAGATAGATGAAAAGTGATGCATACTCTTTGGAGAGGTTACTACAGACATCAAAAAACGAGCGTGATATCAACAGTTGGTTATCACTGGCAAAGCTCATCACTCGGTTTGAGACATTGATCGCATCACCGATAACCCGGGTCTCACCATGCATTCTGACGATCCTTGCCGGTCCAAGATTTACCCCGAGACGGACTCGATAGTGGATCCGCTTTGTTCGTTGCAAGGCGACAAAGGTGTTACGCAGGTTGATGGCGTAGACGAGAACATCTTCGGGATCACCGGTGTAGGCGATGGCCATGCCGTCGCCGGCATCCACTGTGGCATAGTCCTCCTTGCTGTATTTGGAGAGCACTTTACTGACAATGGAGTAGTAGTGTTTGCGGATGGCGATCTGCTCCTCAACACTGTATTTGGTATAGCTGACGATATCCATGAAGAGGACGCTGCAGACCCATGTCCGATGTTCACCTGCCATCGCTCTCCCCCTGTTCGAGTAGGTGTAACGCCTTCTGCAGACTGATGCGGATTCGGTTTAGAGAGTCAGCCAACTCCCCCAGTTCATCATTTACGCTATCGTCAAAGGGGGGGAGATCCTCTTCACCCCGGCGAATCATCTCTGCAATGTAGGCGAAATCTTCAACCCGCTGCGTGACAACTCTACGCCAGAATATGGTCAGAACGAGGATCAGGGTGAGGAGAAAGATACCCATGGCGAGCAGAGGGTGTTCTAATCTTTTGAGTGTGAGTTGGCTGACCGTTGCTTGCGGAATACGCATCAGATGAACTGCTGTGATCCCCTTCTGATCGAGAATGGGCCAGACCCAGAGAATCTGTTCCTCACCGTCTTCCTCTGCAAACGGCTGCAAATTGGTCTCGCTCTTAAATTTCTGGATCAGTATCTGCTCTTCAGCGGTGGGGCGGAGATCGGCTTCAAAGCTGGTGAGTGAAGCGAGTTTGTAAGGGTACTTCAGCAGCGAGGTGATGATGGCGGCCACCTCCTGCTGTCGCATTGGCGGTGACTGAGTGTTGTGCGTGGCCTCAACTGCCTGAATCACCAACAGCGCCTCATCACCAAGGGTGGTAATTACATCAGAGCGGGTATCAAAATAACCCACCAGGGTGATGATGACTACACCAACCACAAGGGTAGAGGATAGAATGAGATTGAATTTTGCGGATAATTTCACAGAAATCGATTCGTGAGCATCATCGGTTCTCCTAAACCGCTGTTTTGGCGATAAAAGCGGAATTAATCTTGATGGCTACCATCACACCACGGTAGGCGCTTACTTTTGCCGCAGCCACAGAGATAGAGTTTACCGTCAGAGCCGGACTCAACCGTGTGTGCGAGCGGCCCTTCTCCTGCGGCCTGATCGTGGCTACCGTCGCAGTTGCCTAGAGGGTTGCTGCTTTTACCGCACCGACAGAGATAGACGGTCTCCCCCTCTTTTACCTGACGGATGATGGGGGAACCTTTGTCATATAGTGCCATTGTGGTGGACTCCTTTAGTTGTTGTGGTGGTTGAAAAAATCGTTTCCTTTATCATCGATGATGATAAAGGCGGGAAAGTCTTTGACTTCAATGCGGTAGATCGCCTCCATACCCAGCTCGGGAAAGGCGATCTGCTCTACTTTGCGGATACTCTCTTTTGCCAACTGGGCGGCAGCACCACCGATGGAGCCTAGATAGAAGCCACCGTGGCGTCGGCACGCTTCGGTCACCACCGGGCTACGATTCCCTTTGGCCAGCATCACCAGTGACGCGCCATGGGACTGAAACAGATCGACATAGCTGTCCATCCTTCCGGCAGTGGTTGGCCCGAACGAGCCAGAGGCCATCCCCTGAGGCTGTTTCGCCGGGCCGGCGTAGTAGATGATGTGATCCCGAATATAGTCAGGGAGGGGTTCTCCCCGGTCAAGCATCTCTTTAAGTCTGGCGTGAGCGATGTCCCGGGCAACGATTATCGGGCCGTTGAGGCTGAGCCGTGTCTTCACCGGATATTGGGTCAATTGGGCGATAATCTCTGGCATCGGTCGATTGAGGTCGACTGCGACCGTCTGCTCTTCTCTCGGCGGCTCTTGTGGTAGAAAGCGGCGTGGATTCTGCTCAAGCTCTTCAAGCCAGACGCCGTTGCGGTCTATTTTGCCAAGAATATTGCGATCGGCAGAGCAGGAGAGGCCGATCCCCACCGGACAGGAGGCGCCGTGGCGGGGAAGACGGATTACGCGGACATCATGGGCAAAATATTTGCCACCAAACTGGGCGCCAATCCCCAGTTCACGGGTGATCTTCAGCACCTGCGCCTCGATTTCGCGATCGCGAAAGGCTTGACCATCTTCGTTGCCGTGGTCTGGCAGGGTATCGTAATAGTGTGCCGAAGCGAGCTTAACTGCCTTAAGATTGGCCTCTGCC
>JADFYS010000141.1 GCA_015232955.1 Gammaproteobacteria bacterium | reverse complement strand
GTGAAGAGATAAAGGCGAGAGAGTACCCAGCGTAAAGGCGGCCGGTGAGCTGCGGCAGTCGCTGCCGGTTGGGACTCTGCTTCTCTACTGCGGAGAGGAGGGGAAGAAGTAGCGGCAGGGTCACGATAAGGAGAAGGGGGGACGCGATCCACCCCTGCCAGTAGAGTGGAAGCAGGGAGAGATAGATGGCGCTCAGGAGCATAAAAAATAGCAGCGAAGCGTGACGAAAGCCGATGCGGACGGTGAGTGTGGCGATCCCCTGCTCCTGATCCTCTTCAAAATCGCGCAGCTCGTTGGCAAGGAGAAGGAGTGAGGCGAGGCCACTAAACGGGAGTGAGAGCAGGAGGATTCGCCAACTGTACTCGCCACTGAGCGTGTAGTAACAGCCACCGACCATCATCACCCCCATCAAAAAGAAGACCAACACCACCCCAAGCCCCCGGTTTTTATAGTGAATTGGAGAGGCAGTATAGCCCCATGCGCCGATGAGTCCGACCCCCTCCACCACCAGCAGTGGAACCCCACGCAGGCTAACGAGGTAGAGGCCGATCACCGTAAGCAGGAGTAGAAGGCCTCTGCCAAGGCGGCTATTACGGCGGAGTCGTGCCCGATCTGCCAGGCTATATCTGCTCTGCTGGGTGTCGGCGTCGTCATTGATCAGATTTACCGCCATCTGTAGCAGGATGCCGCTCACCAGCAGCAGCGGGGCAAGTGCGGGGTGCCAGTGACCGTCAACCGTTGCGAGGAGAATTCCGAGCAGACAGGAGGAGAAGGCGACAATGAGAGAGAACGGGCGGAGCGCGCGGAGAAAGTAGGTTTTCTCTCCCAACGGACGGGGTGTCAGATCAACTTTGGACATGGGATGCGCCGACTCTTCCATTATGCCCAAAATAACTGAAAACACGGGTTCCAGAAAGCCGATACGCGTGACTTTTTGTCTTGAGTAGCCACTCTTCTCGACTCCCTGAAATCCACTGTGTTCAACAGTCTTGAGTATCGTGAGCGTGATGAAATATCTTGTTTATTGAATAATCGCGGCATGGGTGTGGAGCTGGTGAGATAGAGAACTGATCCCAATATGGTCATCAAATTCTGCAACCGCTAAGGATACCGCACTCCGAAGCGAGAGTGTGATTCTGAATGCAAATTCGTTCAAAAATGGTATTCTTTAATGCATCCATAACAGCCAATGAGGACGGTTATGCCCCACCTGCTCTCGATTATAGAACTGGGCGACTACCCCGATTTTTCCAGCCTCTACCGCGAGGCGGGATTTACGGTGGAGCAGTTCACCTCCAGCCGCAAGGCGATTAGCTACTGTAAACGGAATCCAGTCGATGTGGTGGTCGCCGAGTTTAACTGTCAGTCCGACTTCAGGGATCGTACCAGTGCCCTGGAGTCACTGCTGGCGGTGCTGCAACAGAAGCCAAATAGCCGGGCGATTATCTTCTATCACCGCAAGGATAGTGAAAACTTCGCTGCCCTTCAGCTTCGGTTTCCGGTTTTTGCCACCCTCACCTACCCTATTGTTGAAGAGGAGCTCAGGGAGAAGTTGCGTCTGGCCCTGGAGGGGGCGGTTACTGGTGAACAATCTCCGGCCCCATGATGGCGTAGGGGAGGAAGGTGGAGAGTGACGGGATGTAGGTGACAATAATCAGGAAGAGCAGGAGCACCGCCACAAAGGGGAGGGCGGCACGCACCACCTGAGAGAGGCTCATACCGGTGATCCCTGAAGTGACGAAGAGGTTGAGTCCGATGGGGGGGGTGATCATCCCGATCTCCATATTGACCACCATAATGATTCCGAGATGGATGGGATCGATACCCAGCTCTATGGCGATGGGAAAGACCAGTGGCGCGACAATCACCAGCAGCCCCGACGGTTCCATAAACTGGCCACCGATGAGGAGGATGATGTTGACCGCGATGAGAAAGGTGACCCAGTTAAAGCCGATCTCCAGCAGTTGGGCGGTGATCTCCTGCGGGATGCGCTCTGCCGACAGGGTGTGGGCAAAGAGGAGGGCGTTGGCGATGATAAACATTAACATCACCGTGGTGCGGGTGCCGTCGAGCATCACCTTGCGCGACTCTTTGCCGAAGAGGGCGGGAATAAACATCTTCAGCAGCAGCAACAGGTTACGGCGCCACACCGGCAGGCTGGCAATGAGGGTGGGGAGGGTACCGCCGCTACTGCGGCCGCGCCAGACAATGTAGAGAAGGGCGATGGCGGTGGCAAACAGTAAACCCCAGAGGGCACGACCTTCGAGGGTGATCTCACTCTCATCGGCAGTGGCAAAAAAGGTGAGAATCATCCAGACCAGGAAGAAGGAGAGGCCGTAAACGGTTCCGTTAAAACCGACCTGGGCACGGCGGTTATCCTCGGCAAGCAGCCATGGGGTCTCCTTGAGCGGCCCCATATCGCGATAGACAAAGAGAGAGACGAGGATGGAGTAGACCGCGGCGACTACAGCCGCTTCGGTCGGGGTAAAGACTCCACCGTAGATCCCCCCCATAATGATGACGATTAAAAACAGCCCCCACCCCGCCTCCTTCGCCCCGTGGAGGAGATTTCCAACCCCTGCCCACGGCTCTGCCGGCAGGTTTTTGATCCGCGCAACAATGTAGATTGCGGTCATGAGCATGGTGCCTGCGAGCAGACCGGGGATGACTCCGGCAAGAAACATGCGTCCCACCGAGACATCGGTGGCTGCGGCATAGACCACCATGACGATGGAGGGTGGGATGAGGATCCCCAGCGTTCCGGCATTGGCGATCACTCCCGAGGCGAACTCTTTGGAGTAACCGACCTGACGCATTCCGGCGATGGCGATGGTGCCGATGGCGACCACCGTTGCGGGTGAGGAGCCGGAGAGGGCGGCAAACATCATACAGGCGAGGACCGAGGCCATCGCCAGGCCGCCACGAAAGTGGCCGACAGCGGCGATGGCGAAGTTAATGAGCCGTTTTGCGACGCCACCGGTCGACATAAAGGCGGAGGCGAGGATGAAGAAGGGGATGGCGAGGAGGGTGTAGTGCTGCCCGGCGCCAAAGAGCTGAATCGCTACGGATGAGAGAGAGTCATCGGAAAAGAAGGTGATAAAGAGGATAGAGGAGAGACCCAGGGCGATCCCCACCGGAACCCCGAGAAAGAGGAGGGCGAGGACGGTGGCAAAAAGGATGAGGGCTTCCATAGGGTGACTCCGGTTCTAATCGCGCAGGGCGTTCCGGTTCTCCTCCACCAGCTCTTTTGCTTCGTGGCCGCTGATAATCATCTCCCTCTGGCCGCGGAGGATGGCGACCATCGCCTGAAGTGAACGGTAGATGAGGAGGGCGAGACTGACGGGGAGGATAAGAAGCACCAGCCAGCGGTGGACCCGAGGCTGGATCGCAAACTGCTCTTGCAGGAAGAGCGGGTAGCGTAGCTCCTCTGAACCGATCCCGAATTTATACATCTTTGCCCAGTACTCAATAGCACCGCCCCTGGCGTCGATACCGATGAGTCCGAGCCAGGTGGCGTCGAGCAGGATGAGGCCGTAGAGAAGACAGCACAATGCACCGAAGAGGGCGAGAACCCGGGCGTAGAGCTTAGGAACCGCCTGAACTACGATATCAACCCCGAGATGGAGATTGGTCTTGATACCGTAACTCATCCCGACCAGGATCAGCCAGGAGAAGGCGACGGTGTTAAACTCCAGTGCCGCCGCCCATCCACTGTTAAAGCCGTAACGCGCCACCACCTGCCCAAAAGAGACGGCCATAATTGCGGTGATAATGGCGACGAGCAGCGACTCCTCTAGCCGTGCCATCAGTCGCGGCAGCCACCACTCAAGCAGGGCGATGGCAGCGATAAAGAAGAGTAGGTAGAAGTGGGGCCAGAAGCTACCCATCAACGGTTCATCTCATCGCATCAGAACGAAGGATCGGGGTGTGGTCGCTTCAGGAGCCGGCGGCCGCTTCAATAATATCGGCTCCAATCTCTGGCTCAAACTTCTTCCATACCGGTTTCATCACATCGACCCACTGCTGCCGCTGCTCTGGGGTGAGGGTATTGATCTTGCCGTCTGCCTGAAGGATATTGCTCCGGTTTTTCGCCTCTTTCTCTTTGACATTGAGGTTCGCCTCCTGCGTCACCTCGTCGGCGATCTCCAGGAACTGCTGCCGTATCTCTGGTTTGAGGCTGTCGAGCCACTCTTGTGAAGTCATAAAGAGATAGGCGAGCAGCTGGTGGTTGGTCTCGGTGATGCTATCCTGAACCTCGAAGAACTTCTTGGTGTAGATGTTGGACCAGGTGTTCTCCTGACCATCGACCACCCCTGTCTGTAGTGCGCCATAGACCTCTTTGAACGCCATCGGCTGCGGCGAGGCGCCCATGGCCGATATCATCGCCTTGGCAACATCTGAAGTCTGTACCCGGAATTTGAGGCCGTTGGCGTCGTTCGGGGTGATGAGTGGCTTGTTGGCAGAGAAGTACTTCATCCCGGACATCCAGTAGCCAAGGCCGACGAAACCGACCTCTTTCATCGAGTTGAGGAGTTCGCGTCCGGTAGGGGATTGGGTGAAGCGGATGGCGTGATCCATATCCTGAAAGATGAAGGGGAGGTCAAAAACGCCGAGTTTACGGGTGTAGGAGCCAAATTTGGAGAGGGAGGGGGCGAGAAGCTGGACATCGCCAAGGAGGAGCGCCTCCAGCTCTTTACTATCTCCAAACAGGGTGCTGCTGGGGTAGACCTCGAGACACATCTTGCCGTTCATCTCGCTGTTGACCCGTTCAGCAAGACGGTTAGAGGCGACCACTTTGGGGTGGGTTGTGCCTCCGGTGACATGGCTAAGTTTGGCCTTTATCTCTCCCTTTTCGCAACTGGCGTAGGTGGTGAAAGAGCTCAGGGCGAGGGCGAGCGCACTCAGGGTTAGGGCGACTGTTTTCATAATGATCCTCCAGTGGTATTGGTACGGTTTTTTCTCTGTGATGGCAGTTTTAGGGGAACGCTGTCGCGCGTCCACCCTTCTGCTCTTGTGACCATCGTATGACAGGAGTGTGAACGGTGTCAAAAAAACTTGCGTCGAGGTTGCGGTTCAGCCGATTTTGAGGTTATCGATGAGGCGGGTGGTCCAGGTTGTGACGGTATTGCGCTGATCGTCAGGCTCTTTTGCAATGGACAATAGGGGACAGACCGCGTATTCTTTTTTGTGGCCTCCCTAGCAATCCAGTAAAACCCACAGACCAAGTACAATTACTATTTTCACTTTGAACATAAGACTAAAAATCGTGGTCTGTCCCCTATTGCCCAAAATTGAACCGTTGCGTTAGCGGGAATAGCCATGATTCGTGTCACTGCCGTTACGCCACAACCCGATTACATCCTGCAACTCACCTTTAACAACGGAGAGCAGCGGCTGTTTGATATGCGCCCCTACCTCCACTATCCGGTATTCCGACCATTGGAGAATATCGGTTTTTTTTCTTTGGCGCAGGTCGATTACGGTACGGTTACCTGGCCGGGGGAGATCGATATTGCCCCAGAGACACTGTTTGCCCTAGGACAATAGGGGACAGACTGCGTATTCTTTTTGTGGTCTCCCAGCAATTCAGTAAAACCTATCGACCAAGTACAATTACTATTTTCACTTCATAGGAAAAATGTGGTCTGTCCCCTATTATTCCCCTATTATTCAGTAAATAGGCCCCGTTCCTCAACCCCCCTCAATCCCCCCTTGTCAGGGGGGAGGCTT
>JADFYS010000140.1 GCA_015232955.1 Gammaproteobacteria bacterium | reverse complement strand
CTATTGCGCGTCGTTGTGCCTTGCACTGCACCGCCACAAACGCACCCTTCACGGTGTCCAACTGCGGATTTTAGGTTATATAGTTGGTTACTGCCAAAAGCGCAGTGGAAATGCTGCATCGGTATCTGCTATCGCCATTTTGACATGTCTGCCCGAGATACGCTTCTCCCCCTCGCCAAAGCCGGCCAGTAACGCCTTGTGGGCAAGGATATTGATCAGCCGGGGGTAACCGTGACTGCCGTGGTAGAGGCGGCGAAGTGCAGTGGCGGAGAAGCGGGGGGGGGACTCTCCCCCTGCCTGGTGTAGCCGGTGTTCAATATAGGTGGCGATCTCTTCCTCTGCCAGTGGCTGGAGGTGGTAGCTGAAGGTGATCCGCTGTTTGAGCTGGCGGATCGCCTCCTGCTCTAGCTGGCGGTTGAGTTCGGGCTGTCCGAAGAGTACCACCTGAAGCAGTTTTCGGCTCTCGGTTTCGAGGTTGGTCAGAAGACGCAGCCCCTCCAGCGTCTCCAGCGGCATCGCCTGCGCCTCATCAATACAGAGTACCACCTCACCCCCCCCTTTGCGGGAGTTCAGCTCTATCAGTCGTCGGGAGAGTCTGCGCTGGAGGGTGTAGTGGTCATCACTGGTGTGGTTGGCGATCTCCAGCTCATCACTCAGGGCGTGGAGGAGGGCGAGCGGCGGGATGTCGGGGTTGGGGAGATAGGCGGTGGTAAATTTGTCGCTCAGGGCGTGGAGCAGTCTGCGGCAGAGGAGGGTCTTGCCGGTGCCGACCTCGCCGGTGATTTTGATAAACCCTTCACCACCATCCAGCGCCACCAACAGGGTGTTGAGGGCGTCCTGATAGTGGCCGTAGCTGAGAAAAAAACGGGTGTTGGGGGTGAGGGAGAAGGGGTACTCTTCAAGCCCGTAAAAGCTGAGATACATGGGGAGAGGGAGGCTGTTGGCTCGAGAGGCGAATCTACGCCTCAGAGACTCTGGCCAAAGCTGCGGGTGGTGGCGCGAATCTGATCCTGCCACTCCTCTCCCTGGGGTGAGATCACCTGTGGTTTGAGCAGAATGACCAGTTCACTCTTCACCTGACTCTGAACGGTATGGGTAAAGAGTTTGCCCAGTAGCGGGATATCCCCCAGGACCGGAACCTTCCCCTCCCCATCCCGGGTACGGTTCTGCATCAGGCCACCGATGACAATAATCTCCCCGTCGCGGGCGCGGACGACGCTATCTGCTTCGCGAATATTGCTTGAGGCGAGGGGGACGGTGAGGGCACCGATATTTTTGGTCTGATTGGTGACATCACTTACCGTGGGGTGGATGTGGAGGGTGATCTTCCCCTCGGAGTCGATCTGCGGGGTGACATCAAGGGCGACTCCAGAGAAGAAGGTGCCCAACTCATAGACCGGGGTGACGACGCCGTCGTTGGTGCTGGTGGTGACGCCGTTGACAAAAAACTCATCGGTGCCGACCTTAATCACCGCCTTCTGGTTATTGAGGGTGGAGACCCGGGGGTTGGAGAGGACATGAACCTCTCCCTGGGTTTTGAGGAGTTCGATAAAGGCGGCAAAGCTGTGGGCCTTGGCGGCGACGCTAAAGACGCCGCCAAAGGTGGAGACATTACTGCTAAGGCTGCCGGTACTCCCCGCCGAGACGAGGTTGGCCTGATTGCCGGCGTTGAGGGTGGCGCCGCTGCCGTTATTGACACTGCCACCACCGGTCTGGGTGAAGAGGGTCTGGGTATTGTTGAAGTCGTGGAGCGAGGTCCAGTTGATACCGGACTGAAACTGGTCACTCAGCTCCACCTCGAGGATTCGCGCCTCGATCACCACCTGTCGTGCCAGTTTGACCTGGCTTTGGCGCAGAAATTCGGCCACTTTTCTGAGTTTGGAAGGAAGGGCCTTGACCACAATCATTCCGGTGTGGGGGTTGACCGAAACCTGCTGCTCTTCGCTGCTGCTTCCCGCCTCTTGCTCTTGTTTTTCTTCTCCTTTTGGGGCGGTGGTGGTGGCCTTGGCAGGAGCAGCGCCGGTGATGATCATCTCAATCGAGCTCTTAAGATCGGCCCAGAGACTATCTTCGTTATTGGTCTCGATGGTGGTGGTGCCGCTGTTGGCACCGCTCTCGCTGCCGCTGGAGGTGGAACCGGCGGTCGTGGTGGAGTTACCACTGCGTTTGGCGGAGAGGTAGTCGATCTGAAAGATGCGGGTCTGGGCGGTGTTGGGAAAGATCTGAATGGTGAGATCGTGAAAGGCGTAGTCGTAACCGTGGATGGTACGAACCAGCTCCAGCACCTCAGGGAGGGTGACATTTTTGAGATCGAGGGAGAGGGTGCCACTGACGGTGGGGTCGATAATCAGGTTATAGCGGCTCCCCTCCACCAGTGCGCTGAAAAACTCCCGTGCTGCCATCTCATTGGCTCTAATATCAAAACGCTGCTCTCTTGGAACCGGGGAGGCGGCTGCTAAAGGGATGGTGAGTTTGGGCTGAAGTTGTGCCACCACCTCTTGCGGAAGGGTGATCTCCGGATCTTCTGCCGAGATGGTGTCAGTGGTACTCTCTTCCAGTAACTGCTGGTGGTGGGCGTTGCGCTGACGGGTCGTATGGGAGCATCCCACCGTTAGGGCGATAAGGAGTAAGGTCCAAGGGGCTGTGCACTTAGTCATCTGTTTCTGCTCTTTTGGCCGGGGTTGGTCGGCTCTGTTTGATTTTTATGTGGTTCAGTTTGAGGTGAAGGGTGCGCTCTTCCTCCACCAGAGTCACACCGTTGCGATTTATAGTTTGAATGGTCGCAGAGCCGATGGTATCACCTTGATGGAGAGTGATGCCATCAATGACCGCCCGGTAGTCGCTGCCGTCAAAGCGGATGGCGCTGAGTCGGTAGTGGTGGGGGGGAGGCTGGGTTGGGTCTTGCTTTGAATGGGAGGTGGTGACTGCAACCGCCGCGGCGATCTCAGGCTGCATCGGATCGCTTTCTGCGTGAACAAGGGGGAGGAGAACAAGCGACAGGAGAACGGTTGCCAGCGCTTGGGGCGTGAAGAGGTGGAGGTTAGAGGCCAAGAAAGTGCTCCTCAAGACTCAGGGTGTAGATCTCTGCTTCGACCAGGGCGACCGGGGGGAGCTCCATCGAGACGGAGAGGCTCTCCCAGTTAAATTTCCACGGCTGCGCCTCAATTCGTTGCAGATAGGCGACGACATCGGCAAAGCGTCCTCTGAATGAGAGCTGGGTGAGGTGTTTGAAGACGCCGCTTGACTGTTTCTCCTCATTATCGAGCAGCAGCGCCTTGGAGCTGAGGCTTTTGAGGCTGATAAACTCGATTCCCGACTGCTGGCCAAGGGTGCTCTCCAGCGCCCTGACCATCTCTTGCGGGGTCATCAGCCCCTGAATCAGGTTGCCGATCTTGCTGTTCTCTTGGGCGATCCGTTCGCTGTACTGCTGTAACTGCTGGCGATCGGTATCGTTGGGATCCTCCTTGTGCTTCAGCAGGACTTCGGCGGTCTTAATCTCAATGCTGTTGCTCTCATTCTGCAGCTTCTGGATCTCGGCCATCACCTCTTTCTTCTCCGCCATCTGAGGTGTTACAAGATACATATCCCAGAGCTGAAAGATGACCGCGACCGCCACCATCGCAAGGATGCCCCGTTCGCGGGTGGAGAGGGCGTCTATCTTCTCCTGAACTGCGATAAGTTTTGCCAGGATCTTGTTCACAGCTTCTCCTCCTCTTCCACCGCGACTCGGGTAAGAGGGGTATTGACCGTAAAGCGGAGGAGGGTGGTGGCGGTGGACAGCTCCTCCTCCCGACTGATCTCGAGGTTTTCAAAACGGACACCGTGGAAGACCTGCTCCTCTCCTAGCCCTTCGAGATACTTTGGGACGAGATCGGCATTGAGTGTGGCACCGGAGAGGAGGATCTCTGAACCCTGATTCTGAATCAGGATGGTATCGAGCCAGAGCTGTTTGATATCACGGCGGGCCAGCGCCGCGAGCTGTTGTGAAAAGCCGTAGCTCTGCTGGCGATCCGCGCCGCTGATGGCGTCGGTCAGCTGTTTGCGCCGAAGCAGGAGTTTGCGTGACTCTTGCACCTGTTCGCGCAACCCTTTTTCGAGGGGTTTGGGGGGGTAGTTGAGGATCACCTGAGCGAGACGGTCATTACTCTTCTGATGCCGCTCGGTTGCGGTTGCCAGTTGGCGATCCAGCTGCTGCTGTTGCCACCACATCAGGCCAGAGATAGCGCCAAAGACCATCGTGGAGACGATCGAGATGACGATGATCGTCAGGGCAGAGAACCGTTTTTTCTCTTTAATGAAGACCGACTGGTAGAGGTTGATCTGCTGCATCGATTACCCCTCGTCCCGTCGCAGCGCTGCGCCAACGGCCATCAGGCACTGCCCCTGGATCCGCTCATCAAACGCTTCAGAGACGGCAAACAGGGTGTTGAAATCGAGTTTGGTGGTGATGATACCGAGACTCTCGCTCAGGTAGGCGGTGAGGCCATCGATCGGATCCACCAGTGGAGCGACAAAGACCGCGTTAATGGGGGGGAGGCCAAAGTGGCTGGTGTAGTAGTCGATGGAGCGCTGGGTCTCAAGGACGATCTTGTCTACCAGCCCCTGAACCTCGAGCGCAAGACCACTTTCGCTCTCGATCTCAAACTCCTCTCCACTTAGCGAGTCGATCATCTCTTGTATCTGTCCGGTTCCGAGGGAGAGATCGCGACTGAGATAGAGCTCCCCCTGCCGGGTGATGGTCAACTCTCCCAGTCGTTTGCCGAGGTAGATCATCGCTACCCCGTTCTCATCTTCGGGGGTGGATGCGGTGATGTTGCGGATCGCCATCTCTTGAATATCGATCACTTTAATCGCCACTTCAGCAGCTTCACACTCATCCACCAGTGGTTGTAGTTCCGACTGGCGGGAGATGACCACATAGTGCATTAGCGGCCGTTTGCGTTCAGCCTGGCCGGGGATAGAGAAGAGATCAATCACCGCTTCGTCGAGCGGGTAGTCGATATGCTCTTTCACCTTCCAGCGGACGGCGTCGAGCATCTCCTCCTCGGCGACATTGGGGGTTTCGATCATCTTCAGGGTGTAGAGGGTCTGGGGAATCGCAAAGTGGCACCCCTTTTTGGCAAGTTTGAACTGTGCAGATAACCCCTTCAATAGGGTGAGGGTACTGACATCTTCGGTGGAGAGATAGCGGAGATCGAGGATCTCAAAGCTGTCGTCATGATGGAGAATCTGGGCACAAGCGACCCCATCGGGGGTGACCGAGAGTCCAAAGTGGGTGGCAGCGGAAGCCCCTCCCCGGAGAAAGTCTGGAAGTTGAAAAATTGTAGACGCCCCATCGGTTGCTGTGACAGTGAATTGTCTCTTTTTTGCCATATAATATCAACATTTAAGTGGGGTTGGTACAGCTATTTGACAGGTTAACTGGGTAACGCATTGAATTTTATATTTAAGACGATGATTTTCTCCCAAAAATTTGGCGATAGTGGTAGAATTCTCCCTTCGAATCGGTTGCGATAGTGTCTGTAAGTGGCCGCAGAGAACCCCTTTTCACTTAGCGACGGAAGAGATTATCTATGTCAATACAGTCCACTTTCGAGCGGCATCGGGTCAAGATGGCCCAGATCACCTTCTACCTCTTTCTTATCTACACCTTTGCTGTCGGTTCGGTTACGGTCAACCCACTCACCTCAACTCTCGGTATCCTCGGCGTGGTGGTCACCCTGTTCGGGGTGGTGATTCGAAGCCTCTCTGCCGGATT
>JADFYS010000013.1 GCA_015232955.1 Gammaproteobacteria bacterium | reverse complement strand
ACAATTTCAGCATCAATCGCTCTGATCTTCTTCTCCAGTTCGCTGGCGATGGAACTGAGTTCACGATTCAGTTGCTCCAGTTGCAGCTTGGATGCCGCCATCGCCTCTTGCATCGGTTGCAGTAGCTCTTGGGTGGCCGGGCGGTAGAGCGGCATCGGAACCGGTTTGCCATCAAAGCGATCTACCGCTTCTGCAACATCTGCATTCAGATCTTCCAGCTGCTGCTCTAACTGCAACACAGTCTGCTCAAGATAGACCTTAATCTGTTGCTGCCCCGCGATCACCTTGACAATAGCCTCCGACAATAGCGGTATGTCACTGGTTGCAGCGGCACTCTGCTGACGCAAGCGTGACAGGGTGTTTTCCATCTTCAGATCGATCTCTACCCCCGCATCCCTCACCCGCTCCATTGCCTGTTGCAGCTCACACTTTAGCAGCGACATCCCTGCCAGATACTCCTCTTTGGCCATCGCCATCTTGTTACGCATGAGGGTCTCAATTCGCTCATCAAGCTGCTCAAATTTTTTAAAATCAGCCGCTGCAATGTCCAGTTTATCGGGGTATTTCTTTGATTTTGGGAAACACTCATCCACAAACGCCTGTAACTCTGCCACATCATCATCCATCCGCGTTTTTTCGGGATGTTTGGCGCGCTCTATCGCCTCACTCCAGCGGTTGTCTGCATCAAGGAACATCTGCTGCATCTTCTGTTCAAACGCAATCAGATCCTGACGGCTCTTGTTCAACTGCAGCAGGGCCTCTTGGTACTGGCTGGAGTCAATCGCCAACGCGGATAACGCCTGCAGCTCCTTTTCAGAGCGTTCGATTTTCTGTTGCAGCAGCAGAAAGTCTTTCGCCATATCAACCTCGGCCAACTGCTCTTGCATCTTCTGCTGGCCCTGGGTCAATCCGGTCACCAGCTTCTCTTTGACTTCGGCTTCAGTTTTGGCAAAAAAGCTATCGAGATTATCCCCAAGATAACCTTGCGGCATTGCCGGATCAGGCTGTTGTGAACTCTCCAGCAGACACTCTACACAATCCGGGATAATGTCTCTGGAGTAGAGCATATATTTCATCGCCAACTCGGGATCCATCCGCTCCCTCATCGCCTTTTGATAGTGCTCTCTGCTCCTTGGCGGCTCACTCAGATGCTCAAAGGCCAAAAGGAGGTGGGTAATCTCGTCTCCATAGCGATCTTTGACCTCAATTCCACCATGCGCAACCAGCGCCCCCATCAATTTATGGGGGGCAAACCAGAGTGTATCGAGTGTTAACATCACCTCTGCAAAGCGAGTCTGGCTGTTGTGACCACTCTCCTCTGTTGCTACATTGACAAATGAGCGGGCACGGAATCGCGGGATCTCTCCTCGCAACCGGGCAAACTCTGGATGCATATTTACAAAATGAAAGCGCTCATCACCGCGCAGTGGCTGTTCAAACCACTGATCTTCGGCGGCATCATTGAAATAGAGCCAATCGATATCATCGGCAAAACCGAAGTCGCTCTCGACCGGATCCCGATAGCTCCCTACACGACTGTAGCGCGGCTGCCAGTCCGCACCAATCTGACCAAATCCTGCCGGAGGTGGCCGGTCATTTCGTCGCCTAATTCGATGTTGCGGATACTCAACGGTGGGCAGACGAACTTCATCCACACCGGGAGCAAAACCTCTACCCAGAGGGTTTTGTGGATAGCCTTCACCGCCAAAGGCGTTACGATAGCCCAGAGCAGAGGTAATCAATGGATTTGCAGGCGACATCGTTTCGCCAGACCAGATTCGATCTCCACAAATTGTCAACTGCTTCGCCTGAGTGCCCACTGCCGCTTCAACCGTGAATTCAGTCACCGGAACCGCCTCTGGCGCAAAAGCGACTCCATTGATCAGAAACTCGTGTCTCTCCTTGGCCACTCCACTATCGAAAGCGACGCCAGGATCAAGCTCAGACGAAACTACATTCCAAAAATCCTGCTCTTTTAACACCTCACCGCTCTGCAAATTGAAGGGGATAATGGTGGTTATCGAAAAGATATGCCGGCGATATGCGGTGAGCACCCGGTGCTGACAAGTTAACTGTAAGGACTTGTAGATCTGCATCTGTCAGGTAATGGTAATGATGGTCGCTTTCCATACCGTGGCACTATTTTTCTGCACCAGCGAGGTCCCCTTCACTATATTTGAATCTGCCTTGATGATCTTTGATTTTAGCTTATTCACAGATGAGGTTGATTTGTTAATTGCAGATGCTGTGTTACTAATCTGACTATTGGCTTTTGAGATGTCACTCGATAGCTTCTCAACCGCTGACTTGGTGTTAGAAATAGCAGAGGTGGCATTACTGATGTCACTTTTCTTACTTTCAATACTGGATGTCGCTTGAGTCACATTGCTATGAATTGTAGCCATAGTAGTGTTTGCAGTTGTAATATTGCTAGTGATGGTATTGATACAACTTGCATTCTTCTCTACCGCATCATTGACAGCTTCAAGATAACCTGTAGGGGTGAGGTACTTCTCGCCTTTTACAAACTTTACCTTTCCTCCCAACAAAACTTCCAGTCCGGCACCAATGATTAACGACTCGGATACAGAGAGCTTATTCTCGGCTTCAGCACCAGCGATTGTGGTGTTAAAGGCGCCGGCAAAAGTCTCGGTGTGGGCGCCGGTGGTGACACTGTTCGAGGTGCCGCGGGTGTGGCTGTAGAGATCGCCATCATAGATCTCGGTGCTGTCACCATCGGTGTAGTTCCACTGGTTGCCAAAGGTGCGGCTCACCAGGGTGCTCCCTTTATTGAGACTGGTCGGGGCGGCGTTTTCAAGGCCGCTCAGGTTATCCGCATCAGGGTTGCCCGGCACGGTATCTTTGCTGGTGTGGTTCTCTTCCCAGCCGTTGCCTACATTAAACACCTTGTCACCGCCGAAGATGTATTCGTTGCCCGAGGTCCAGAGATAGCGTTCGCCAACCCGTCGCTCTACCAGATAATCGCCTGCAATCTGCTCGGCCCAGGTTAGGGGGGCCCCCTTCCCCTTTTTGAGTAGTTGGTCATGCCCCAAACCACTCTGTGACGGTGTATCGCCACTGGTGCCCTCGCTCCCCTTGGCCGCGATCACACTTAACAGGCCACCAAACCCCTCCTGTTTGAGGATGCCTCCGGTGCGGTAGACAAAACCCTCTCCATCGGCGTTGGGGGCTCCCAGATGGAGGTAGGTCTCCGCCTGCGGTGTTTTCAGTTTGATTCTCCCCTTTCCCTCCTGATCTTCAAGCTCGATCAGGTTGCCACTTGCGGTTTTGATTCGGCTGTTGGTTTGGCTCCCCTGATCGACGACGCTGCTCTGAAGGTGGTTGGGCACCGCTCCGCTAATGACGGGACGATCGGGATCACCGTCGATGAAGGTGAGGAGCACTTCGGTCCCTTTGTGCAGTGGGAAGTGCATGCCGTGCCCTTCGCCGGCGTAGGGTTGGGCCATCCGTACCCAGTGCGAGGCTTTCCCCTCGTTGCGGATGACCCGATCGAACGGCAGGGTGACCCGGTAGCGTCCGGTCTCATCCAGCTCTGCATACTCGCCATCCCCTTCTCCGTCAATGTGGGCGTTTAGGGTGCCGTAGATGCGCTGTTTTGCGACGATTCGTGGCGGTCGGTACTGGATATCGCGCGCAATTGCTGTGAAACTGTTGTGATAGAGTGGCTGTTCCAGGGTGCTCTCTCTATCCCAGTGGGTCTGAAATCCGGGAATAAACCCCTCATGTTCGATGGCGATCACAAGATAGCCTTGATTGTAGTCATCACGATAGTGTTGTTGCAGAGTAAAGAGGTACCCCGGTTGCAGACGATTGACGATCCCTTCTCCGTAAAACCGCTGTTTACCACTGCGCAGCTCTTCAGCCCTAATACGGGCAATCTGTTCTGCTTCGTCAGGAGATTCAATATTGTCACCATAGATAAAAACTTCTCCCCACCCGGCGGGATCAACCACCTCTTCACCACTAATATCAACCTGCGGAGACTCATCATTATAATCTTTGACCACAACCCTCTCTGGCACCGGCTGTTGTCTGCTGGTAAATGCGACGATAGTGTCCATCGCCGTCTGAAAGCTGACACCTCCAGCTCTCATGTAACTTATCTCTGGACTCTCTATCGCAGTATGGTCGCTACTGCTATCGGTAAAGATGACCTTATCCCGATCGCCATCCTGCGAAAAATAGTAATAGGCACCATCGCGCTCAAGAACTCGATGAATGAAGTCAAGAAATGTCTCTCCATATTGAACCCTGAACGGCCAGACACGGTAATTTTGATCAAAACGGCACTCAAAATCGAGATCCTTTACCAGACCAGACTCCTCCAGAATTTGGGTGATAGTCTGTTCAAGGTTCTGCTCTAAATAGACCTCATTGGTGCGATAAAGTGTCAGCCGCCAGAGCTGTGGGACCAACCTCGCCCGATAGATGGTGTAACTACCACTCTGTTGTAGACAGTCGAATTCGGCAACAATACCATGAACGATTTGCCTCGACTCTCCAAGATTAAAAGTAAAACAGCAATCACTCAGCTGCTCCAGTTCGACCGTTGCATCCTTTGACTTCAGATCAATCCGAAATTCATACGGTCGGCATAACCGCTCCTCTCCCTTAAAACGAATCACCTGCAAGAGATTTTCATCAAGGCTGCTGGCACTAAAGCTGGCGTTTATCTGACTGCTCATAAAAACGGTATTCCGCAACTAGAGAATAGTGAAATTGGAGATGGTCAAAGAAGCCATTGCGCTAACACTTGTGACACTGCTTTTGTAATCATTCAGTGCCGTATCTATCTTATTAATACTGGATTTGTGGGTCACCACATCAGAGCCAACATCTTCAACACTACTGGTTACCTTGTTAATAAAACTATCTATCTTGTCCGTCTTTGTTTTGGTATCTGCTGCCCTGCTTTTAATACTCTCAACCTTGCTCGATATACTCTCAACAGTACTCTTCTTGTTGATTAAGTTCGCACCATCACTAATCACCTGAGATTGAATCGTTTCGGTATTTGTCTTGATCGTATTTATCTTCTCTTTTTTTGCTTCAACCCGATTCACCCTTGCTCTGGTCGCTGCTTCTATCGCCTTCACCGTACCCTGAGGATAGAGGTCGGTGCCAAAATCAAATTCAGCGACAAGTTTACCTCCAATAAAAGATTCGAGCACCGCACCAATCTGTAACGACTCTGCAAGAGAGAGCTTATTCTCGGCTTCAGCACCAGCGATTGTAGAGTTAAAGGCACCGGCAAAAGTCTCACTATGGGCGCCGGTAGTGACACTGTTCGAGGTGCCGCGGGTGTGGCTGTAGAGATCGCCATCATAGATCTCGGTGCTGTCACCATCGGTGTAGTTCCACTGGTTGCCAAAGGTGCGGCTCACCAGGGTGCTCCCTTTATTGAGACTGGTCGGGGCGGCGTTTTCAAGGCCGCTCAGGTTATCCGCATCAGGGTTGCCCGGCACGGTATCTTTGCTGGTGTGGTTCTCTTCCCAGCCGTTGCCTACATTAAACACCTTGTCACCGCCGAAGATGTATTCGTTGCCCGAGGTCCAGAGATAGCGTTCGCCAACCCGTCGCTCTACCAGATAATCGCCTGCAATCTGCTCGGCCCAGGTTAGGGGGGCCCCCTTCCCCTTTTTGAGTAGTTGGTCATGCCCCAAACCACTCTGTGACGGTGTATCGCCACTGGTGCCCTCGCTCCCCTTGGCCGCGATCACACTTAACAGGCCACCAAACCCCTCCTGTTTGAGGATGCCTCCGGTGCGGTAGACAAAACCCTCTCCATCGGCGTTGGGGGCTCCCAGATGGAGGTAGGTCTCCGCCTGCGGTGTTTTCAGTTTGATTCTCCCCTTTCCCTCCTGATCTTCAAGCTCGATCAGGTTGCCACTTGCGGTTTTGATTCGGCTGTTGGTTTGGCTCCCCTGATCGACGACGCTGCTCTGAAGGTGGTTGGGCACCGCTCCGCTAATGACGGGACGATCGGGATCACCGTCGATAAAGGTGAGGAGCACTTCGGTCCCTTTGTGCAGTGGGAAGTGCATGCCGTGCCCTTCGCCGATGTAGGGTTGGGCCATCCGTACCCAGTGCGAGGCTTTCCCCTCGTTGCGGATGACCCGATCGAACGGCAGGGTGACCCGGTAGCGTCCGGTCTCATCCAGCTCTGCATACTCGCCATCCCCTTCTCCGTCAATGTGGGCGTTTAGGGTGCCGTAGATGCGCTGTTTTGCGACGATTCGTGGCGGTCGGTACTGGATATCGCCCGCAATTGCGGTAAAGCGGTTGCGATAGAGTGGTGGCTCCGGGCTGTTCTCCTCATCCCGATGGGTCTGAAACCCGGGAGTAAACCCCTCATGTTCGATCTCGAGAATCAGGTAGTCGCGGTTATAGGCTGGCCGGAAGTGTTGCTCCAGGGTGATGAGGTAACCCGGCTGCATTCGGTTGACATAGCTCTCGCCATGGAACTGTTTTTTGCGACAGAGCAGCTCTTCTGCCCTGACCTGCGCAAGCTGTTTCGCCTCTTCCGGGGATTCGATATTATCTCCATAGATAAATACCTCTCCCCATGCGTTGGCATCTACCTCCGCTTCGCCGCTAATATCGACCAACGGGTTTTCATCGTTATAGTCTTTCACCACAACCTTTGCCGGTACCGGCTGCTGCCGGCCAAGAAAAGCGGTAATGGTGTTCTGTGCACTCTCGGCATTGACCCCCCCCACCTGCAGGTATTGCAAGCTATCACCGGGGAGTTCGGGATGTTCACTCTGGCTGTCGGTAAAGATCACCTTTTCGCTCTCGCCGCTCTGGTCAAAGTAGTAGTAAACCCCATCGCGCTCGATGATACGGTGAATAAAGTCGAGAAAGGTCTCGCTATACTGAACCCGAAAGGGCCAGATGCGATAGCTGTCACTGAAACGGCACTCAAAATCGATACCGCTTACCAGACCTGTCTCTTCCAGTACCTGGGTGATGGTGGTCTCCAGATCCTGCCCGAGATAGACCTCATTGGTACGGTAGAGCCCGAGACGCCAGAGTCGGGGGACCAGTTTTGCCTTATAGAGGGTAAAGTCTCCGCTCTGCTGGTGCTGTTCAAACTCTGCCAGAATGCCATGGACCGTGAGCCGAGAGCTTCCAAGAGCGAACTGAAAGCTGCATTGGGTAAACTGCTCCAATTCAACCTCGTGGTGGAACGACTTTAATGTCACCTCATACTCGTAGGTCCGGCAGAGGCTCTCTCTCCCTTTAAAGTGAGTCACTACAAAGAGATCAGCGGCCAACCCCGAGGAGCTAAAAAGAGCGTCGATCTTTGTGGTCATATCATGAATAGAAGAATTATATCTCTCAAGCCCTTTAACCGTATTTCACGCCAGAAAAGAGGGTTCATTCTGGTTCAAAAAAAACGCCCCGAAACGGGGCGTCTTCTTTGGTGACAGTTCCCGTCGTACCCTAACCGGCGATCGCTTCGAGCTTTTTAGCGCGAATCATCTGCCCATCCAGTGCAGACTCTTTACTGTTGTGGCCAAAGGCCACTGCCATCAGGTTAGAGTAGTAGACCACGGGGATCTCAAACTTGGTGCCGAAGGTCTTGTTGATATGTCCCTGATAGACTTCAACATTCATCTGGCAGACCGGGCAAGGGGTGACAATCATGTCAGCGCCCCCATCATAGGCGGCCTCAATGATGTTTTTGACCAGCTCTTGTGACTTCTCTGGCTCGGAGAACATCAGCGCTCCACCGCAGCAGGAGACCTTCTTTTCGTAGTTCTCTACCGCGTCACCCCCCAAGGCTTCCACCATCTTATCGAGATATTTGGGGTTCTCATACGATTCGCCATCAATCCCGAAAGGACGGTTGGTCTGACAGCCGACATAACCGGCAATCTTTAGTCCCGAGAGGGGCTTGGTCACCTTCGATTGAATCTCTTCGTAGCCGACATCTTCAATCAGGACCTCGACCATGTGCCGCGCCTTGGGCGCTTCACCCTCAATCTTAAGTCCAATCTCGCCCAGGGCTGCGGTGATCCCCGCTTTCACCCGTTCGTTCTCGGCGATCCGCTCTCCGGTCTCACGAGTAGCCAACCAACAAGCGGCACAGGGGGTGACGATATCCTGCTGACCATACGCCTGCTGTGACAGCGCCAGATTACGGGCACTTAGCGAGAGACGAGGGAGCTCTCCTCCACCGGCATAACCGATAGAGGCGGAGCAGCAGTTCCAGTCCGGGATCTCTTTGAGCGCAATGTCGAGATCCTGACAGACCACCTGATTGGCCTTCATGTAGTTGTCTGCTGACGCCTTCGATTGAGACGAACAACCGGGATAATAGGAAAATTCATATTTAGCCATGTTATTTACCTCAACCTTTGTAATCAGCAATATGCTGATCTTCTATCTGTTGTGCCTTGGCCAGCATTTTGGTCAGGCCCGCCTGATCCTTCACCCCATGACCTCCCAGGATCTCCATCGGGGAGAGGCGACCGGTCTTCATCATTCCGAGACCGATATCCTTCATCGCCAGCGCCTTCTTCACCCCTTCACCAAAGCCGTTCATAAAGTAGAGGGCGAGACCAAGTTTGAGCTCATTGGTTCTCCCCTTCTGCACCAGATTGTCCCACATCAGCTGGGCAAACTTGGCCGTTGGCTGGCCTTGCGGTACCAGATTAAGGCGCTTGGCGTAGGTTGCCAACCCGTGCATGATGTGGGTGATAGGCAGACCACGGGGGCAGCGGGCAATACAGTTATAGCAAGAGGTGCACATCCACATCGAGGTGGAGGTGAGGACCTCTTCACGCTTGTTGGCGCGAATCATCATAAACAGCTCTTGCGGAGGGTGTTCCCAGTTGTTCTGCATCGGACACGAGCCGGAGCAGACCCCACACTGCATGCACATCTTGACCATGTGCCCCTCTTCGACATTGGCTTCAACCTCTTTCAGGAAGCTGCTGCGGTATCTATCGATCATATTTTGATTCATATCACTCATCGCAATCTCCTTTAGAACTTGAACGGACTCATACCGATTTCATTAATGGTTTCAGCCATTTTATTGATCTCCGCCGGAATACGATGGATATCGGTGATGGCCACTTCGAGAGTCGCTACCCGCTCTTTCTCAAGATTGAGCTGGTTGAGGGTATCATCGATCTTACTCATGCGATAGTGAGCCATCTCTGAACCTTTAACGAAGTGACACTGGTAGTTATCTCCCTTCTGACAGCCGGCAAGGATGATGCCGTCAAAACCACTATTAAGGGCATCGGTGATCCAGATGGTGTTGACCGAACCGAGACAGCGCACCGGGATGATTCGTATCCACTGACTGTACTCAACGCCGTTCATTCCCGCCATATCGAGCGCGGGATAGGCGTCATTTTCACAAGCGAGCATCAGCAGTCTCGGCTTCTCTTCAAACTCGTCGGGAATCTCGACATTTTTAATCTGCTGTCCCACTGTCTCGACCGAGTAGTTTTCAAAAGAGATGACCCGCACCGGGCACGCCCCCATACAGGTACCACAACGGCGACAACGCGCCTCGTTGTACTGGGGAAAACCGGCATCATCTTCATTGATGGCGCCAAAGGGACACTCCACCGTACACCGTTTACACTGGGTACAACCCTCTTTACGGAAGCTGGGAAAGGAGAGATCACCCGAGCGGGGGTGAGCCGCACGCCCTTGTGCCGAATTTTCACACGCTTGAATCGCCTTGAGGGTAGCACCGGTGGCATCCTCAATGGTCTGGGCGATATCCATTGGTCGGCGCACCGGTCCGGTGGTATAGATCCCGGTACGACGGGTCTCGTAAGGGAAACAGATAAAGTGTGAATCGGTAAAACCGTATTTGAGCTGCGGAACATCCGGGCCCTGACGGTAATCGAGATTGAGGATAGAGGGCGGAGCCAACTCCAGCTTGTGCTCAATCTTCTTCACCAACTCTTGATTATCATCCTCTTTCGCCAACTCGAGATCGATCATCAGGTAGGGATCCGGACCGGTATGGGGAACCATTCCCGTTGCGAGAACGACAATATCGGCATTGAGCGTCATCTCCTCATTGAGGATCTTATCCTTATAGTCGACCTGAAGCGAACCGTTGGCCTTTACCGCAGAGACCTCGCCTTTGGAGAAGGTGACCATCGCCTCCTGTCCAGAACGATAGAAATCCTCACCGGTGGCGCCAGGGGTACGCAGGTCATCAAAGATGATGGTCGCATCACCTCCCGCCTTCTTCACATAGTGCGCCTGCTTAATCGATGTGGTACAGCAGTGGCCAGAGCAGTAGGGGAGATGCCCCTCCTTATCACTTCGTTGACCGGCACACTGCACAAAGACCACATTTTTCGCTTCACTACCGTCGGCCTTCTTAATCGCACCGTCGTTAGCCTTCACCATCTGCTCAAAAGTGAGCTGATCCACCACATCGGCATGATTCGGTGAAAACTCTGGAAGCTGACTCATATCATAAGGCTTGAAGCCGGTGGCCTGAACAATGGCACCCACCTTGAAAGTGGCTCCACTCTCCAGCTCGACATTAAAACGACCGGGGGCACCGTCTGTCTTCTTGATGGTGGTTCCCAGATGGACGGTGATCTTGTCACTCCCTTCCACCGCTGCGATCAACTCCGGGAGGTCATTGACGACCGGTCCCTGAAGGCCATTCTTCTTCGGTACCCGTTGATAGAGTTCGCCGGCGATACCGCCCAGCTTATCACTCATCTCAACCAGATCGACCTCATAACCGGTCTTCGCCGCTTCGTTGGCAGCAGTCAGGCCACCAACACCGCCACCCACCACCAGAATGCGCCGGGTCAACTCCTGCTCACCACTGGATGCAGGCAGTTTCATCGCCTTGGCTTCGGCACACGCCATCCGCACATAGTCGTCGGCCATCTCTTGCGTCGTCTCTTGGTGCTCATCCCCTTCAGGACGGATCCAGATCACCCCTTCACGAAGGTTGGCGCGCGACAGTGTTACCCCTTCAAAGTTGAAGGCATCGGTCTTGGCACGGCGAGAGCAGCCGACAATCACCACCCGGTTGACACCATCGTTATCGATGTCATCCTGGATCATCTTCACCCCTTCGCTATTACAGAGGAACTCATGCTCTTTCGCAACAGCAGCCTTACCATCCCGCTTGGCGGTACTGGTCAACTGGGCAACATCGAGACGCTCCTCAATGCCGCAACCTTTACAAATGTATGCTCCGATTTTCATATCCGCCATGACTTAGACCTCCGTTCCAGCGACTTGATTGACCACCTGAATGGCACGCAGCGCCGCAGCGGTCGCATTTTGCGCAGCACGGTTGACATCGAGGGCATCAGAAGAGCATCCGGCACCGAAGATGGCACCATTGGACTCATCCGCATCGATAAAACCGTGCTCATTGATGACCGTTCCCTCAGGGAAGATCCCTGCAGGGACAGTTGACTCCATCCCCACCGCCAGCACCACCAGATCGTGCTCATTGGCATAGCGGTTATAACCTTCGGTATCAACACCATGGAGAATCATATTGCCGTTACCACCGCTGAGGATATTGGCCACCTTGGATTTGGTAAAGGTGACATTGGGATCCTGTTTGACCTTCTGCTGGAAGTCGTCAATACGATCAATGGCCCGAATATCGATGTAGTAGACCGTTGATTTACACTCATCTGCCAACTGCTCTGCAACATAGGTGGTCTGCTTCAGAGTGGCCATACAGCAGATACGAGAGCAGTGGAGAAGATGGTTTTTGTCACGGGAGCCGGCACACTGAATAAAGGCGATGCTCTTCGGGGTAGCACCATCAGAGGGGCGCTGGATCTTACCGCCGGTCGGACCGAAGGGGTCGAGCATCCGCTCAAATTCAACATTGGTGATGACATTGGGATAACGGTCATAACCGTAGGGCTGTATCTTGGCGGCATCGTAAGGTCTCCAACCGGTAGCCCAGATGACGGCTCCAACATTGAGACTCAGGCTCTCTTCCGCCATATCAAGGTCAATCGCCCCGTACTTACACGCATCTTTCGCTCTGGTCGCCTCATCGCTACCGATCAATGCCGGGTCAAGCACATAGCGTTGAGGATAGGCGAGATTGTAAGGGAGGTAGGCACCTTTGCGTTTCATCATGCCGTAGTTATGGGCATCATCAAACTCGCTCTCCACCACTTTGGCGCAATCACCACAAGCGGTACAGTTTTCATTGACATACCGAGGAGAGAGTTTGACCTCTACCGTGTAGTTGCCACGATCTCCACTCACCGAGGTCACCTCTGCCATGGTGATGAGACGAACATTTCGGTTCGCCTTCAAACGCCGGAGCTGAATCTCCAGACCACAGCTCGGATAACAGAGTTTAGGGAAATATTTGTAGAGCTGGCCTACACGGCCACCGACAGTAGCAGACTTCTCGAGCAGCAGTACCTGTTTACCGCACTCTGCGGCCTCAAGTGCTGCTGTCAGTCCACTAATCCCGCCACCTACGACCAGGATGGTCTCGTTGGTTGCGATCACCTCAGACATTCAATTACCTCCAGCAGTTTAACCCAAATTAAATAGACCGCCCGGAGGGCTGAATCGGCACGCCTCCCGGAGATCTTGAAAACTCAGCGATATCCTCCGCCTGCGCCACAAAAGACAACAAGGAGACTCAATCGGCATATTAGAGGTTGCTAAAGATACTCCCTCTTCACCAAAAAATCGATTCAAATAGCAAGAGAGGTCATAAAAAAAACTTATCAAATTTCATACTATTTTTATCAGGAAATAGCATACAATCAACATAATTCCAATAAAATTATACTCATGGCGAGACTCTGCCCCAACAATTCACCACTGTGCGCCAGATAGCAGCTTGTGGAGGAGAGAGCTGTTACTACAACAGACAGCAACAAAGCAGCATCCCCTCTATTCCCGGGCCCGCTTTTGATCTACTATCCTCCCAATGAAGATCATCATTCTTGGTGCCGGACAGGTGGGAACCTCCCTCGCCAACAGCCTCTCAAGCGAAGCCAACGATATCACTGTTGTCGATGTCGATGGTGTCCGCCTCAATCTACTTCAGGATCGCCTCGATCTCCGCACCGTTGTCGGTCGCGGCTCCCATCCCGAGGTACTGCGCCGGGCGGGCATTGAGGATGCCGATATGTTGATTGCAGTCACCAATAGTGATGAGACCAATATGGTGGCGTGTCAGATCGCCTATACCCTGTTTCACACCCCACGCAAGATCGCCCGAATCCGCTCTCAGCGCTACCTGACCGAACCGGAGATCTTCGGCAACCACGCCATCCCCATCGATATGATGATCAGCCCGGAGCAGCTGGTCACCGACTATATCCGCCACCTTATCGAGTACCCGGGGGCGTTACAGGTGCTCGACTTTGCCAATGGCCGGGTGCGCCTCATCGTTTTAATGGCTTTTCACGGCGGCCCCCTGGTAGGGCACAAACTCAAGACTCTGGCGGAGCGGCTCCCCAACATCAAGGCGCGGGTGGTGGCGATCTACCGCAACAACCGTTCGATTCTGCCACAGGGGGAGACCTTCATTGATGCCGGAGATGAGGTCTTTATCCTCGCCGCAGACGAAGATATCCGCAAGGTGATGCTCGAACTACGACGATTGGATCAGGATGCACACCGGATTATTATCTCCGGAGGGGGAAATATCGGTAAGCGCTTGGCCCTCTCTCTCGAGAAGCGGTTTCAGGTAAAAATCATCGAATCGAATCAGTCACGGGCGGTCACCCTCTCCGAAGACCTCGGCAAGGCGACCGTCCTCCTCGGCAATGGCTGTGATGAGGAGCTGCTGGCAGAGGAGAACATATCGAGCACCGACATCTTCTGTGCACTCACCAACTACGATGAGACCAATTTCCTCTCGGCAATGCTCGCAAAAAAGATGGGGGCCAAAAAAGTGCTGGCCCTAATCAACCGCACCGCCTATGTCGATCTGGTAGAAAGCAGCAGTGTCGATATCGCCATCTCCCCGGAACAGATCACCCTTAGCTCTCTGCTGACCCATGTTCGCCGTGGGGATGTCGTAAATGTCCACTCACTCCGGCGTGGGGCTGCAGAGGCGATTGAGGCGGTCGCCCACGGTGACAAACAGACCTCAAGGGTGATCGGTCGCACTGTGGAGAATATCCCCCTCCCCAAAGGGGCCAATATCGGGGCCATCGTCCGTGGTGATGAGGTGATTGTCCCCCACCACGACACGGAGATTGCGGCGGAGGATCACCTCATCATCTTTCTGGTGGATAAAAGCGGTATCAGCGAGGTGGAACGCCTCTTCTCCGTCGGTATCGCCTTTCTTTAGCCCCCACGCCCATGCAGCTGTTCACGATCCAAAAAATCGTTGGTCTTCTTCTGATGATCTTCAGCGCCACCATGCTGCCACCTATCGTAATCGACGCCATCGTCGCTGAAGGGGCGTGGTTTCCCTTTGCGGCCACCTTCTTCTTCACCTTTCTCTGCGGCACCATCGTCTGGTATCCGGCTCGTGAGAGTCGCGATGAACTCTCCATTCGTGACGGCTTTATGGTAGTCGTCCTCTTCTGGACGGTTCTTAGCCTGTTTGGGGCACTCCCCTTTATCTTCTCAAGCGAGGTGACCCTCTCTCTCGCTGGAGCAGTGTTTGAGTCGATCTCTGGTCTCACCACCACCGGGGCAACGGTGATCACCCACATCGATGGCCTGCCGAAGGCGATTCTCTACTACCGCCAACAGCTACAATGGTTGGGCGGGATGGGAATCATCGTCCTCGCGGTGGCGATTCTCCCGATGCTCGGGATCGGTGGGATGCAGCTCTATCGCGCCGAAACCCCGGGGCCGGTCAAAGATTCCCGCCTCACCCCAAGGATCACCGAAACGGCCAAGGCGCTATGGTATATCTATCTCGGTCTAACCCTGCTCTGTACCCTCTTCTACTGGCTTGCGGGGATGACCCCCTTTGACGCCCTCGGCCACAGCTTCTCTACTGTCGCCATCGGAGGCTTCTCCACCCATGACGCGAGCATGGGCTACTATCAGGATCAGCCGTTTATCGAGGTGGTGGCGATCATTTTCATGCTGCTCTCCGGGATCAATTTCGCCCTCCACTTCGTCGCCTTTCACGGCAACAGCAGCTCTCCTCTTGGCTACCTGAAGTCAATTGTCAGCGGCAGAGGGATCAGTATTGCCCACTACTTCCGCGATGAGGAGCTCAACACCTACCTCATCGTCCTCGGGGTGGTAGCGATCATCACCTCGACCCTCCTCTACACCACAAACTACTTCAGCTCTGTCGGCGATGCCCTGCTCCACGGGGTGTTTCAGGCGGTCTCTATCGGCACGACCACCGGTTTTACCACCAGCGATTACGCCCACTGGCCCTCATTCCTGCCGGTGATGCTTCTCTTTGCCAGTTTTATCGGTGGCTGTGCCGGCTCCACCGGAGGGGGGATGAAGGTGATCCGTTTTCTCCTCTTAATCAAACAGGGGCGACGAGAGATCGTCCGCCTCATTCACCCCAATGCCGTCATTCCGATCAAGTTGGGAGGGCGTAGGGTCTCATGGAAGGTGATTGACGCTGTCTGGGGCTTTTTCGCCACCTATGTCGCCCTCTTTGCCTTAATGCTCCTCGCCCTGATGCTCACCGGACTGGATCAGGTGTCGGCCTTGTCTGCTACT